>JACONB010000001.1 GCA_014323965.1 Prochloron sp. SP5CPC1
AATAAGGGGAGAAATGGGTAACTTAGATATAGAGGGATTAAGATAAATCTTCTCTTCCAGAGCAAAGGACGCAATTAACTATGAAGAGCGATCTAAAAGTAAAATATATCCAATACCTGAGCCAGAAAGAGCAAGATGAAGGTTTTACTCTCATTGAACTTTTGGTGGTAATTATCATTATCGGTATTCTCTCCGCCGTAGCCCTGCCTTCTTTCCTGAATCAAGGAAATAAGGCTAAGGAGTCAGAAGCAGTTATCAATGTTGGTGCTATCAATAGGGCACAGCAAGTCTTTCGCGCTGAAGAAAACACTACATTTGCAACTGCTATAGACGCTCTAGAAATAGGAATCGGAACTGCAACTACTAATTTCAACTTTACTCTCTCTGGTGTTAATTCTGTCACTGCTTCTATTCTAGCAAATCCCATAGATGCTGTTGCCGTGAGAGGGGTATCGGGGCGTGTTGATTTGAATTCTAGTACTGGTGCCATTACAGATATTATTTGTAAGAATAACACACCGGGTAATGCTGCTGTTCCAACTACTGGAACACAGTGTGATACTAGTACTACCACCCGAGTCAATTAGATTAGTCTTGGTAGCAAAGTTGTTGTGGAAATATAGGGTTCCACAGCGTTGCTACCTTAATGAGATAAACTTGTAAAGTCCACTGCTAAGGAGTTTTTCCCCCTGCTTTGAGGATAGAAGAGATTAATGACTGAAGCTTACCAACGGGGAATGGCTGCTTGGCAAGAAGGAAACTATGCCAAAGCAGCCTTTATATATGAAGCAGGAATTGAAAGTGAGCCAGAGCAGTTACTTTATTATTGGTACCTAGGATTAGCTCAATTGCTCCAAGGGCAGGAAGAGGCAGCCCAGATTACTTGGATGTCCTCCATGGTAGGAGCATCGGAGTTAGAGATTGAGGAGTGGACGAGGGAGTTAGGGGCTATCCTGGAGAAGGAAGCAGTAAGTCAAACTGAAAAGGGCGCCTATAGAAATGCCTGGTTAATTCGCCAACACCTGAGAGAAATTGACCCGGATAATGGTCATAACTTGCAGCAGTTGCTCTGGGTATCCATTAAAGGAAAGGTATTTAAAGAGGAAGATGAGGTTATAGCTCAATTAATTAAAATTAACCAGGAAATTGAGGAACCATTTCTGTTACAAATATTAGAAGAGGCTCTCCAGTTAAATCCTTTTCCCTCCCCTATATTAGAGTGGGTGAAAGTTTGTGCTGCCAGCATAGCAGACTGTACCCCGATGATTAAACTCCTGATAAGTAAACTGGAGTCTTTATATTATCAGTATCAATATCAAATCGGGGCTGACATTGCCCGATTCTGCCTTGATTTTGCCCCTGATAACCTGAATATTGTGTTGCAATTAGCTAACTTTACTCGGAAACTGGGAGTTGAGGGGAAATGGGAAAGTGTCAAGTTAGGGGAAAGATATTTGGCAGAATCTCAAGATTTGTGCAGTAAACTCACAGCTACCCACTGCATTCTTTCTGCTTTAATGGAAATTGAGGGCCAGTTTGAGAGGGGGCGGGAGATATATCAATTATACAAAACTTTAATCTTAGAGATAGTGGAGGGGGAAAAGGCCCAGAAAGAAACAGATTTAGGATTGCTCCACAGAGCACTGATTATCGGAGCCTTTTGCTTCTATTTTGAAGATGGACCCCAAATTAATCGTCCCTTGCGCAATCGCCTTGCTCAACTGAGTCAAAATGCTCTTCAATCCCTTATGAAGGAAGAAGTCAAGCAATATAAAGAACGACACCGGGAGAGGAAGACTAAAACCCTGAAAATAGGCTACCTATCTGAGTGTTTCCGCCAGCATTCCGTGGGCTGGTTGGTTCGTTGGCTGCTGAAATATCACCATCGGGATAACTTTGAGGTTCATCTCTATTCTGTGGGCGCTCCCACGAGAGATGCCCTCCAGCAAGAATTTAGGGCAGAATATGGAGACAACTTTCACTATGTCTCCCCCCCAATAATTCAGATTACCAATCAAATTTACCAGGATGAAATTGATATTTGGGGGCCATGGCGGCTAAACCAGCTCCTGTGCAGGTTACCTTCTTAGGACAAGATGCATCGGGACTACCAGCCATTGACTATTTTATTGCGGACCCCTACGTGCTGCCGGATAATGCACAACCCTATTATCGGGAGAAAATTTGGCGTCTCCCCCACACCTACATTGCCGTGGATGGTTTTGAGGTGGGAGTACCCACTCTCCGTCGCCCCCAACTAGATATTCCTGAGAATGCCATTATCTATTTTAGTTCCCAAAGTGGATATAAACGCCACCCAGATAATGTGCGGTTGCAGCTGAGAATTCTTAAAGAGGTACCCAATAGTTACTTTCTCGTGAAAGGACGCAACAAGGAAAAGGAAAAGGAATCCCTCACCAGTTTCTTCCAGCAAATCGCCCAGGAGGAGGGAGTGTGTACCTCCCGTCTGCGTTTCTTACCGAAAGTTGACCATGAAGTCTTTCACCGCGCTAATCTCACTCTTGCCGATGTGGCCCTGGATACCTACCCCTATAATGGAGCCACCACCACCTTAGAGACTCTATGGATGGGTATTCCTTTAGTTACCCGAGTGGGGGAACAATTTGCCGCCCGCAATAGCTATAGTATGATGATGAATGTGGGGGTGACAGAAGGCATTGCTTGGACGGATGAGGAATATGTTGAGTGGGGGGTGCAGTTAGGTACTAATACCCAGTTGCGACAGCAAGTTGCCTATAAGTTGCGCCAGTCTCGCCACACATCCCCCTTGTGGAATGGAGAGCAGTTTGCGAGGGAGATGGAAAAGGCTTATGAAGAAATGTGGAGGAGATATGTAACCGCTCCTTCAAACTCTAGGTAAAAATACCTATATATATGGGCGCCATCTTTCCCCATGATACTACTATAACAATGAATTTCATTTTTGTCAACCCCTTTTGGAAAAAATTTTTGTAAAATTTCATCCTCCCCAAGCGCTCGCTCTCTCTTATCCTCCTCTGCGCCGAGCGTTCAGCGGTTCATCAAAATAACTATAATCTCTCCTGTTGGAAGCTGTAGGTTGGGTAGAGCGCCAGCGAAACCCAACATAGATTGGTGCTGTTGGGTTTCGTTCCTCAACCCAACCTACGTAAGAAAACCACTTAGATTGGTGGGAGCTCAGGGCATTGTTCGGCAATCTTAAGGTAGTTTTCCTGGGGCAGGGGTGTACGGGCCCGGAGACGGGGGCCCAGGGTTTGCCACTGGAGGGGACTGAGAGCAGGAAGAGGGGAAATGTGAATGCCCTCCGGGACTTCCAACTCTTCCCTCATCATCAGTTCAAAGCAGACGCTAGTGATGAGGAGGTCAAGGTCTAGGTCGTCGGGGCTGTCGCTGACGTCTAGGAGAAGGGTGAGGTGGAGCTGTTCCGGGTCAATCTCCAGGCTGAGGGCGTAGTGGATGACTTGGTGCAGGGCAGCAAGTATTCCGATTTGCAGATCTTCTTCAGGTTGCTCCCAGGCGGGAAAGGCAATGAGGTTGATATCCCCTAGGTTGAGGGGGAGGAGAGTGGTGGCTATGAGGGTGTCAGCGACGGTAGTGGCCATAGTTGCCCAGGAGAATTGTTTGGCTTGCTCCAAACCAGCCGCCATAAGGGAGTTGCGGACGGTGGGTTTTTGTACTTCAATCAAGCTCTCTGCCATGGCATCAATGTCCTGGTCCCCGATGTAAATGGCAGCCTCTCCCGCCACTTCCGGGATAGAGCCGTTGGGGCAAGTAATGACAGGACAGCCGCAGGCCATGGCTTCCACAATAGGAAGGCCAAAGCCCTCATACTGGGAAGGATAAACTAAGGCAACAGCACCAGAATAGGCAGCTTTAAGTTCTTTATCACTGAGGGACAAGACATGAACGGTGGTGTGATGAGTATAGTTACGAAACTGAGAGGGAAGTTGGCTGACAACTCCAGTACAAACAATTTCAAAACCCGTTTTGCTACACAGTTGGGCAAAGGCTTGGTAAAAGAGGATGGCATTCTTGTAGCCTTCTCCTGAGCCACAGAGGAGAAAATAGGGTTTGGTGATATTGTAGCGCCCTCTGAAATCTTGGATTTCTGTGGAAGTTGCCGGACTGAAGAGGGGACTGACACCGTTGTGGGCAATGGTGATGCGCTCCTGGGGTATCTGGGGATAATATTGCTGCAAATCCTTGGCAGTGTTCTCAGAGACGCAAATGTAGTGGGAAGCATAGTCAATAGCATGGGGTTTACCTCGCCAAAAAGGATGGTCCAGATTTTCACCCATGAGTTCGGGAATTAAGTCATGAACCAAGAGAACAGAGGGGGTAGTAAGGGGAGTGGTATAGTAGGTAGAGATGAACAGATCGGCGTTTTCTTCGTCACAGACTTGTTGGAGGAGTTGGCGATCCCGATCTAGATCCTGCACATTGTAGGGAGAGATAGTGCGGTAGGCAAGTCCAGGAATTTTAGGGGCGCTGTTACCGCGATCCAGCACCACTAGAGACTTACCAAACTCAGTATGAGACCATTGGCTCAGAAGGGATTGCCAAACCCTGGCGATTCCAGTTTGGAAGAGTTGAAAGAAAACAGTATCTACTAAAATGACACAACGGCGGGATCCAGAAGATATAGCTTTGACACAGACATCTTCAATTTCAACAAATTGCCAAGATTTTGCATCTTGAGTGGGTTGAGCAATAGGTTCAATTCCTAAAGCTAGAGTTGAGGATACCTGAGTCTCATCTTTAACCCAACTAAGATAGTCCCTCAAGAAAAGGGGCAAGGTTTGAGCTGCTTGGAGCCGCTGCCACTGAGCCAAGGCATTGGTGTAACCGTAGTACTGCTCCTTAAATAGAAGTTGGGAGGGCAGAACATAGGCGTAGTGCTGAAATATAAGACCACTGCTCTCCGTTTCCCCATGTCGTAGAGGATTAATGGTGGCAACATTACGTAATTCACCATCAACCAAGATGGGGGGCTCATGGGCAGCCCAGATATAGCCAGGCTTGAAGCGCCAGGTGCGGAGCCATTCTTGCTGAGGATTTTGGCTGTAGCAGTTGCGGCTACTCACCACAGATGTACAACCAACAAAGTACCAACACCAGTAAAAGGCAGCGGTTTTCTCTGGATTTTGCAAAAAGAGTTTACGTGCGGTGCAGATCTGCTGCCATGTCCAAAGCTCATCCACATCTATTTGCCAAAGAAGGGATTCTTCAGTGATATTAGCCAAGGGAGCATTCACCATTTCTCTTTTGCCGTCCCAAAATTCACCGGGAGGCTTACGATAAAGTGTGATTTTATCAGGATATTCCTGGACAAGGTGATCTAGATATTCGGTAGTACCGTCATTACTCAAACCTTGATTATGGAGTGTGTCATCAATTCGAGCACCATTTTTAAGGCTCCAAGCTGTATCATGTTTGAAATCAGCCACCCCTTCAGCAATATGCCAATGCCATGGAAATGGAAGTTGTTTTAGAACCTGGATATGGTACTGGATAAATGGTTGACCATTTAGAACAATGGTAAAGAAGTGAATAGGCAGTTCAGTATCGGTTGCACATTTTTCTTGAACTCCTTTAAAGATAGCATAGCCATTGCGCAAAGATGGATCTTGCTCAACCAGCTCATAGTTAATATCTGCAAAGAGTCTGCGATAGTTGAAATAGTTTTTAAAGCTCTTAATATCATCTAGTAAGATATACTTAGAACCATAAACCTGTTTTAATTCGGCTTTTCCAGTAAATTCAGACCCGTCAATGAGCACTAAATCAAAGTATTCAATGCCCTGCTCTTGTTTAATTAGCTCAATGCCATTAAAATTGACATCAGATTCTAGAATTTGATTACTATCTTCTTCTAGCCAACCTAAAACTCTATCTAAGGAAAAATAATTTAGATTGGAGTTATAATACTTATAAAAATTGATGACTTCCTCTACCTTGGCAAAATTCTCTAAAGTAACTGAGGAAGTGCGATAACATTTGACAAATGGGAGATGTTGATATCGGTTTTGCAAAGACTCAAAGCGTTTTCGGGATGTTTCCATGCAAAACAGAAGGGGTGTGGTGGAATTGGTGGAGATTCCCGTCACCAATGCTTCCGTACTTCCCTCTCCTGAAGATGAGCCAATTTCTAAAATAGTAGCTAACTTTTCTGTAGCGACAATTCTTTTGATTGCATGGTAAAACTTATCGTCTTTTATTTCTGGAGGAATAAGAGACTCTAAGAGGGAAGGTTTTTTCTGAATAACAACCTGATACCCTTTGTGGAGAACATTGATTTTATCCTGGAAAAGTGAGAGAAAAGCATCAATTGCAGGTGCAGGATGTTTAAGTGGTTGTTCTCTATATCCTTCCCATTGATAATCATCGAAAATTATAATTCCCTCATTCTTCAGTAAACGCCAACCTAAAATTGTATCTTCTAATACATCAGAAGCTACATGAGAACCATCTATGTAAATAAAGTCATAGTTATTTACAGATAAATTTCTTAGGCTATTTTGAGAAAAGCCAATTATTTTAGTAACTTTATTGTTACCTCCAGCTTTTTGAATATTTTCATCAAATCTTAGCTCTATCAAAGATAATTCTCTCGAATTTTGATGCTCAATATTACCTTGGAAGGTGTCAATACAAGTAATTTGAGTTGAAGGATGAGTTAAGACATTATCTAGTAACCAGCAACTTGATTGCCCCTCCCAACTTCCAATTTCGAGAAAACTCAGATTAGGTAGATTTACCATAGGTTTTAATACTTGTTCCCATAGAGGAATATTGTGAACAAACCAATTATTGGTAAATTCATAACCTTTGGCTTGACAATGAAGATGGTATATTTCTCTCCAGTTTTCTTTGCTCATGGTTTGCTCCTCTTTACTTATATGTTGACTGATACCAACTATGTTAACATAGCACTGTCCACCAAATATGTTCCTCTTTATTCACATTTTCTTAATAATATGATTAAACCGCAGAGGCGCAGAGGACGCAGAGAGAGGAATAAGAGAGCAGGTCATTCCATCTTGCCCCTGAGTGCTTTAAATGGTATAATTGCAACTTTGGACTATTTGGAGTTTTAGATGAGCAAACGCTTGCAAGTAGTATTAAACAAGAACGTGCGGAAACTAGGGAAAAATGGGGACTTAGTGGAAGTAGCTCGGGGATACGCCCGCAACTATTTAATTCCTCAGGGCTTGGCAGTATTCGCCACTCCCGGCATTCTCAGACAAGTAGAACAAAGACAAGAGAAAGAACGGCAGCGTATTTTAGCCATCAGACAGGAAGCAGAGGAGCGGAAAACAGCCCTGGAAACTATCGGACGCTTCGTTATTCGCAAGCAGGCGGGTGAACAGGAGGCTATCTTTGGTACTGTCACTAGCCAAGACGTGGCAGATGCAATCCAAGAAAATGCTAACCTAGAAGTGGATCGCAGGGGTATTACTTTACCAGACATCAGTACTACAGGGTTTTTCCAAGCTGAAGTTAAATTGCATCCTGAAGTAACTGCTACCATCGAAATTCAAGTTGTCCCCCTAAAGCCTAACATAAATAAATTATTAAAGGCTGCTGGAGTCCAAACTCAGGGCTTCACCTTGGGTAAGGGGTAAGTGGAGACCGCATTCTTGCTTCAGACCTTGAAAGCGGGTATCCCTTTCATTTTCGTCATGGGCAGTGAGGGGACGGCTGGAATGCCAATCCCCTACAGTCACATATCCCCGATCGAAAAAGGGATGATAGGGCAAATCCTGGGCGGTGAGGTATTGATAGACATCTCGAGAATGCCAGTCTAGAATGGGCAGTATTTTATATTGTTCTCCCTGTTGGTTCACTCGAGTGAGTTGTTGTCGGTGGTTGGTCTGGTCTCGACGAAGTCCAGCCAGCCATCCCGTCGCCTTCAGTTCTCTTAAGGCACGCTGCATGGGTTCCACCTTTCTCATTTGGTCATAGCGATTCAAAGCTTTAACATCATTATGCTTCCAAAGTTTGCCATATAATGCTTCCATGCGTGCTGGACTCATGGGAGACTGGTAAACTTTCAGATTAAGCTGCAACCCTTCGGTTAGTTGGGCGGCAAACTGGTAGGTTTCTGGGGGTAGATAGCCAGTATCCACCCAAATAACGGGAATATTCGGCAATACGCGAGTAACCAGATGAAGCATTACTGCTGACTGAATGCCAAAGCTAGTACTCATTACTAAGCCTTCTGCAAATGTGTCAGCTGCCCATTGAACTAGGTTGGTAGCAGAAGCATTTCCCAGTTGGAGATTTACCTTTTCTAGGTCTAGTTTTAAGGTATATTGATTCCCATTACCTATTATAGCTGACATTCCACCCCAGGTATGGTTGTTTTCCAGTGCAGTTGCCTTAGAATCAATCAATGTTGTTGCCATCTTCTTTCTTTTATCTTTGCTTATTGGTTGTTGAGAGAAGTCCCTAATAGGGGATCGTCCGATTTTTGTTTACCCACTATTTTAGCCTGGATGCACCACTAGGAATATAATCCAATTGTTGAATTTAATTTCCTGTGTCTACATAGGGTAAACGAGATGCTCTCAGCCCTATACATGGTACTTGATATTAGCGATCGCCTGAGATGATTATATAATAAAGTCATAGTGAACAGGAGGGAAGGTCCATGGCTAAATTAAAAGAACGTCGAGAGGAAAACGTCAGGGGAAACTTCTATGTAGATAGTACCTGTATCGACTGCGATACCTGTCGCTGGATGGCACCGGAGGTATTCAGTCGAGCGGGGGAACAGTCGGCGGTCCATGGACAACCAACCTCAGAAACTGCTCAATTGCAAGCAATGCAAGCATTGTTATCCTGTCCCACAGCCTCTATTGGTACCATAGAAAAGCCAAAAGATATTAAATTAGCCCAACAAAGCTTTCCCATTTTAGTGGAAGATAATGTCTATCACTGTGGCTATCATTCTGAGAAATCCTATGGAGCTGCCAGTTACTTCATTCAAAGAGAGTCTGGGAATATTTTAATTGATTCCCCTCGCTTTGCACCTCCCTTAGTGCGACGTTTAGAGGAAATGGGTGGGGTGAGATACATGTATTTAACCCATCGAGATGATGTAGCAGATCATGAGAAATTTCACCACCATTTTAACTGCGCTCGCATTCTCCACAAAGATGACATTACTCCCAATACAGAAGATGTGGAGATTCAGCCCGAAGGTATGGAGGTCATAGAGTTTGCTCCTGATATATTAATTATACCAGTTCCGGGACACTCCAAAGGTCATACTGTTCTCCTTTATAAGGAGAAATTTCTTTTTACAGGAGATCATTTAGCTTGGTCTCGTCATTTAAACCATTTCTATGGTTTTCGTCGCTTTTGCTGGTATTCTTGGTCTGAACAGATTAATTCTATGGAGATTTTAGCTGAATATTCCTTTGAATGGGTGTTACCGGGTCACGGTCGTCGCTATCATGCTGATAAGTATACCATGAGCCAGGCCATGGAACAATGTGTTGCTTGGATGAAGGAAAGTTGAGGTTTGGGCTAATTGATTGGTCTTCAATTGCTGCAACCTATGTTTAGCAGACGATGGATTCTGATGTTGTTCTGCCCGCATCCGTTCCCCATGCTCAATCCAATCTGTCACATATCGCTCCACCTCTACCTTATTATGTAAATAATCTTCCAGTTCCATATAGACCTCTTATACCACAAAAGTTTCCGTTACAGTAGCATTTCCCAAAACTAATCTTACATCAAACTTGTCCCCAGGTTCGGCATCAAATTGACATTGGATACGGTTGTCTGCACTTCTAGCAGTAACTTTCTGGAACACCTCCTCCCCTTCCAACACCAGCAGTTTGAGATTTAGTGGTAAACAAGTCTCCTCCCTAGGATAAACTCGCAACCAGATAGTTACCAAATTTTCCCGAGTCCGGGTCATTTCCCTTTCCCAGGTCAAATTAACCAGTAAGATGATAGAGTGATCACCCAAGTAAATTTTTTTAGATCCTCCAGTGCGCACCGCGTAGCGGATCCGTTCCGGATCGCTCCCTACCGTAACCCTTTCCCAACCTGCTGCAAAGACCCCCTCAAACCATTGACTCAAGTTTACCTTTTTTCGGGTGTAGCCTGCAAATCTAAAACAGGAACCCCCAGCAAATCCCTTAGTTCTCCCTTTCTATATAAAGATTCAATGCGCTGCAACACTTCTGGAGAACTTTCCCACAATAGAGCTATACTACCTTGTTTCATTTTCTTAATCCATATAGGTCCTTTACCTTTTTTCTCTAGTTCTTTGATTATATTATGCAAATCCTCCAAACTACTTAGATTACGTTTGATCTCTTTTACACTCTTGTCAATCCCCAAAACAATCCACCAAACCTGTTTTCGAGGTAGCTTTTTGGGCTTTTCCTTTCCCTCGTAGATTTTTCTCATTATCGGCCCAAAATTTCTCAAGCTCTTCAAGCTCCTCGTCCACAGAATTACCAGTTTTTTTAGAAAAAGCCGTAGCTATCTTCTTAAGAGTGCTCTGACAAGGATTCAGAACTGGATTATTGATTATTTTGCTAATAGTATCCCTATTAAGATAACTTAGTTTAGCTAACTGGTAGTCAGACACCAATCCTTTGTCATGGCACCATTCCTGGAACCTCTCAGCAAAATATGACATATCCTATCTCTAGATGAACATTACTGTCTAACATAGCATGGAATAAGGTTAATGTCAAGGTAAATTTTCAATTCAACTATTTCAACGTTGAATTCAATTTTTCATTTCATCTGAGAGAGACTATAAATAGTGATAGAGAGCCATGACCCAGGGCTAAAAAAATCCTATTTTAGTGGCAATCGTCCTTGAAAATCTCCAGAAAATGACATTATGAATAAACTCAAATCTCGTTGCGGGAGCGCCAACTTTTCACTTTCCAGTAAAGTGAAAATTGAGGTTCAATGTAATACCATGAATAAACAAACCCTCAAATCTACCAGTATTTTAGCTTGTACCACACCATCTTTAGAGCAACAACCCTGCCCCTCTGAAGCACAAAAGGTAGCAACCCAATTTACCGATGGTTTTCGCAATCAGATACCTGATTTTCTCCGGAAATACAACCCCAATGCACAATTACAAAGCTGTTCCTATAATTCTGCTCAAAATACTTTAACTATCAATTTTAAACTTAGTGCGACTCATCCTATATAAGGAGAGTACAATGAAGCTAAAGGGATTTAGTGAGCAAGTTTAGGAGGTGAGACGGTGCGTTGCAACGCACCCTACTACTTAATCGGCACTCGGTAAAGATAACTGCTGTTTTTCCGAAGGTTTAGATCCATTACCAGAACCATTGTCATCTTCTTCCAAGAAAACATTACGAATCAATCGCACTGCAACTTTTTGCACCAATCCCTCCAAGATTTGATGTCCCATTTCCTGAGTTTCCCGCTTCGTCAACATCTCTCCCAGCAAAGGTAAAAGACTCATGGGGTCAAAACCGGGAGTATCTTGAATAATTTGCCAGATATTCCTCAGATGTTCTCCCCTGTCAGAATCAGACTGCAAATCAAGGGGAATTACTTTTCCATTTAATCCGACTTGCTCTCTTATTGCTGTGGTAAAATTAAACCAACTCCTCCTCCCAAAAATATCGATCGCCTGAATAATTTCATCTATCAGTCTTTCCCGAATAAAAGCCCCCCGTTCGGAAAAAAGAAAATCCAGAGCTTGCCTTGCTACCTTATTAAAATTATAATCTTGACTATTACGAGCATTGCGCAATAAATTCTCCAGACGATTCCAGCGAAAAGTACCGTCTTTAAACAATAAATCCCGCAAAGAAGAACGCAACTCCTGGGAAGGATCCGTGAGGAGACGTTTAGCAACATAGGGATATGCTTTGCTCAGAACCTTAAAATTAGGATCAATACCAATAGCAATACCTTCCAATGTTACCATAGAACGAATAATCAGGGCATAATAGGCAGGTACCCGGAAGGGAAACTCATACATCATCGCCGACATTTGGTCAGTTATGCTTTTAAAGTTCAACTCCGCTACAGTTGCTCCTAAAGCATTACCAAACACCCTGGTCAAAGCGGGAACAATTGGTGTCAAGTCTGTCTCTGGTTTCAGAAATTCTAATTTCACATAATCATAAGATAATGCTTCAAAGTCTCTGTTAACTAGATGAACCACGGCTTCAATCAACCCATAACGTTGATAATGCTTAATATAACTCATCATACCAAAGTCTAGATAAGCCAGCCTACCGTCCGGGCGAGCTAAAAGATTCCCTGGATGGGGGTCAGCGTGGAAAAAGCCATGTTCCAGGAGTTGCCGTAGAGAGCATTCTACCCCAATTTCCACCAAATGGGTGGCATCTATACCGCGAGCCTGCACTTCTTCAATTTTAGTGAGCTTAATGCCCTCGATCCATTCCATAGTCAGGATCCGCCGCCCAGTATATTCCCAGTAAATGCGAGGAACGTATATTTCCGGCATATGACCATAGAGTTGGGCAAACTTTTGGGCATTGCGTCCTTCTTGCTCGTAATTCATTTCTTCAAAGATCCGCTCTGCCAACTCATCAGTAATACCGATTAAGTCAGAACGCACCCGCTTGATATTGTGCTGTACCCAGGTAGCGATCGCCCTGAGGATAAAAAGGTCCAGGGTAATCCCTTTCATCAAGTCCGGACGCTGAACTTTGACAGCCACCTGTTCCCCAGTTTTGAGCTTCCCCTTATAAACTTGTCCCAAAGAAGCTGCGGCAATGGGTTGGGGGGAGAGTTCTTCGTAAATTTCTGTTGGTGGAGCTCCAAGTTCTTCTTCGATAAAGCTATAAGCTATTTCGTTAGAAAAAGAAGGGAGTTGGTCTTGCAGTCGAGCCAGTTCTTCTAGATAGACGGGAGAAACCAGATCAGGGCGAGTGGAGAGAGCTTGTCCGATTTTAATGTAGGTGGGACCGAGTTTCGTCAACAGTTCTCGTAGGGCGATCGCTCGCCGCCGTTGATTCGCAGCAGACTTCTCTGTTAATTTGTCCCACCACAAACTGAGGGTAAAGGAAACAAAGGAGAAAGAGATGACAATCAACCTACCGATAGTTTCCCAGGGACGGCGGCCATAATAAAGATTCATTCTCGCTGGATCGTAGCGCCAAGTGTCCGACTCGGCGCTTTTTGGGTTCGGTGTGTCCGATCCCTGAGAAACGATTGGTTTAGTCATAGAATCAAAAATTAACGCTATTCACTCCTTCTTTATTAAGTATTGTAACAATGATTTCCAGAGAGAATGACAAGATTCATCCATGATCAATTTGCCAAGGATTACCTGGAAGAATTCCTCAAACCCTATGGTGAGGTAAAAGCGGGGCTGCGGATGCGTTCTGAGCAACGGGAAATAGATGTATTTTTCGAGCCAAATTCGCCTCCCCCTGTAGAAACCTTGGGATTATTAGGGCGTCTTGCCCAAACCCCATGCATATTCGAGCCATTTCGTAATCCAGCCACCGCTGACGAGATTAGTGATTGTATTATTAAATCTCTGGAGTTGCGGCGCTCCTATAAACGAAAAGTAGCTCGCAAGAAGAGTGAAGATACCGGATCCCAGACTCTAAAACTATGGATTCTCACTCCAACAGCTTCTAATACCATCCTATCACAATTTAGAGCTATACCGGAGGAAAACTGGTTACCAGGATTTTATTTCCTCCCACCTTATTTTCAAAGTGCTATAATAGTCATTCATAAACTACCCCGTACCAGGGAAACTCTGTGGTTGAGAGTATTGGGGCGTGAAAAGGTACAAGAGCAGGCAATTGCAGAATTAGAGAAGTTAGAGGAAAATAATCCTTTACGTTCTCTAACTTTAGAGTTGCTCTATAGCTTACAAATTTCTTTAAAAAAGAAGCCAGATTTAAATAAAGACGAGAAGGAGTTGATTATGCGTTTAGCAGCACTTTATAAGCAAGACAGAGCATTAGCAGTACAGGAAGGAATACAACAAGGAGTTGTGCAGGGAATACAACAAGGAGTTGTGCAGGAACGCCGTAATACGATAGAAAACATTATGAGAGCACGTTTTGGAGCATTAGATCCAGAGTTAGAAGGAATTGTTGAACCCTTATTGATGTTACCATCCAACGAACTTACTCCTCTACTCTTAGAATTATCTCGTTCGGAACTGTTGAGCCGTTTTCAGGAGCAGCAGAATTAACTAAGATAGTTTTGATAGGTTACATAAATAGCTATTAATGCTCTCTTCTCTGCGGATTCAAAATTTTGCTTTAATCGATCGCCTAGAGCTGGAGTTAGGTGCTGGTTTAAACGTACTCACAGGGGAAACAGGAGCTGGGAAGTCCATCATTCTGGATGCCATCGACGTTATCCTAGGGGGGAAGGTTAACAGTCGCATGATCCGTCAGGGTGCTCGTAAAGCAATGCTAGAAGCTACTTTCCAAGTCAATACAGCTCTAGAACAGTGGCTGAAAGAAAGGGAAATAGACCTGCTAGAAGATAATAGCGTTGTTTGCTGTCGGGAACTAGCGGTGGCTAAAGGTAGTCTGCGCTCCCGTTCCCGAGTCAATGGAGTACTGGTAAATCGCCCAAGTATAGCCCAACTGCGGCAATGTTTAGTGGAAATTACGGCTCAGGGACAAACGGTACAACTAATGATACCAGCGCTACAGCGGGATTTACTAGACTTGTACGGTGGTTCGGACCTTTTGCAGCAGCGACACCTAGTAGCTTCCCTTTTTGAAGAAGCTACCAATGGGAAAAAAGCTTTGGAAAGTCGTCGTCAATCGGAACAGCAAAGGTTGCAAAGACTGGATTTAGTAGCATATCAACTCAAAGAACTCCAGTTAGCAGAATTGAAGGATTTTGAAGAACTGTCCCAACTAGAAATAGAACGAGATCGCCTCTCCCACGTGGTGGAACTGCAACAGCTCTCTTACCAAGTCTATCAAATTCTCTACCAACAAGATAGGGAACAATTAGCAGCAGCAGATCTTTTAGTAAAAGCAGAGGATATGCTCACGGATATGGTTAATTATGACAAAGAATTAGAACCGATCCTAGAAATGGTCAGAAGCGCTGTAACTCAAGTAGTAGAAGCGGGACATCAAATTAATTCCTATGGCAATGGTTTAGAAACAGACGAACAACGATTAGAAGAAGTGGAGGAACGGATCCAGACTCTGAAGCACATTTGTCGCAAATATGGTCCCAGTTTAGAGAACGCTATTTCTTACTATCAAACTCTCCAAGAGGAATGGGCAGAACTGACGGATAGCGGTCAATCTTTGGAAGAATTAGAAGAAGAATATCAAAAACAGGAAGCTCAACTAATTAAAGCGTGTCATGAATTGACGACTAGAAGGGAAAAAGCAGCTTTAGCATTAGAAAGACAATTAGTAGATCAATTAAAGCCCCTAGCAATGGAAAAAGTCATCTTTCAGTGTTGCATAAATCCCACTTCCCCCGCTGCTAACGGTTCAGACAAAGTGGAATTCAAATGGAGCCAAAACCCAGGAGAAAAAGTACAACCCCTTGCAGCTACTGCTTCTGGAGGGGAAATGAGCCGCTTTCTCCTGGGACTGAAAGCTTGCTTTTCTGATTCCGAGGAGAGTTCCAGAACCTTGATTTTCGATGAAATTGACGCTGGGGTTTCCGGAAAAGTAGCCCAAGCCATCGCCACCAAACTGCACCAGCTCAGTCAAAAACATCAGGTTCTCTGCGTCACCCACCAACCCTTAATTGCCGCCATGGCTGATACTCACTTCCGAGTAGATAAGGAAATTATCGACGAATGCCATAATGGTTCGGATCTTAGAACGGTAGTGAGGGTTAAAACATTAGGCGATCGCCGCACTAGGAGGGAAGAACTAGCAGAACTTACCGGTGGACATTCTGCTACTGATGCCATCGCTTTTGCCGATTCTCTCCTCGCTAGAGCAGCAGCCCAAAGGGAAAAATCATGATCCAAGTCAAAGCGGGTAATGGGACTCGAACCCACGACATCCAGCTTGGGAAGCTGACGTTCTACCACTGAACTACACCCGCTTATTGTACTTCCCCACAATCTTAGCATATAGTTCCCAAAAAAAGCAACCCCCTCAAAATTTTTCTCCTAACCGTCCCCATCCCAGGGATACGCGAAGATTTACATCAATTTTTAATTAATTATGGAATACATTTTTTGATGTTAGATTAGAGAATTAATAAACTGTTTTAATCGAGTCATTCCCTTCTCAATAGTCGTCATATCCGTAGCATAAGAGAGACGAATACATTCATCTGCACCGAAGGCAATACCGGGAATAGCCGAAACTTTCTGCTCTTTTAGTAAAGTTTTGCAAAATTCTTGAGACTTTAAACCAGTAGCACTAATATCCACAAAAAGATAAAAAGCACCGTAGGGTTTGACGTAGCTAACTTTAGGGATTGCGTCGATACGAGAAAGCATGACTTGACGGCGATCGCCAAAAGCTTGCAATATTTCTTTGATGCACTCTTGACTACTTTCCAGAGCAGCGATCGCTCCGTATTGAGCAAAAGTACAAACATTAGAAGTGCTGTGACTCTGGATCTTAGTTATCCCTTTAATCAGTTCCACCGCACCTGCAATATAGCCGATGCGCCAACCTGTCATCGAATAACTTTTAGCAAAGCCATTGCTGAGAATAGTCCGCTGAAAGATTTCCTGGTTTAAAGAACCAATACTGACATGTTCCACACCGTCGTAGAGAAGATTTTCATAAATCTCATCTGCAACTACCAATAAGTCTTTTTCTACAATTACCTCGGCTATGGCGCGGATTTCATCTCGGGTATAGACTGCCCCAGTAGGATTAGAGGGAGAATTGAAGATAAACAGTTTGGTGTGGGGGGTAATTGCTGCTCTCAGTTGCTCTGGGGTTATTTTATAGCCATGAGCAGCTTCAGTCTTGACAATTACTTCTTTCCCCCCTGCTAGCTTTACCATTTCTGGATAACTTACCCAGTAGGGAGCGGGAATAATTACTTCATCTCCCGACTCGATTAATGCCAGCATCAGGTTAAAAAGGGAATGCTTACCACCGTTGGTGACAATGACGTTCTCAGCACTGCACACCAGGTGGTTTTTGGTCTTAGCTCTGCGGGCGATCGCTTCTCTCAGCTCCAGTTCTCCCTGTACAGCGCCGTACTTAGTCTTCCCTTCATCTAGTGCTCTTTTTGCTGCTGCTGTAATATGGGCGGGAGTGTCGAAATCCGGTTCCCCTGCGCTCAAGCTACAGACATCAATGCCTTCTGCTTTCATTTCCTTAGCCTGGGCGGAAATTTTCAAAGTCTGAGAAGGGGTTATTTGCTCGACTCGTGCTGCTAGTTTCATTGAATGTAAAGTCTAGTTGGGTTTGGGAAACAAAACCCAAAAAATCTAGTTTCGGTATCTTACGTTAAAAAGGAATGTCGTCTTCAGATTGGTGAGAAATAGGAGCCACTTCGGTTGATTTATAAGAGTCCATCGCCACCACGTTATCTGAATGGGGAATAGATACTGGTTCCGATCCCGTTGCTCCATCCATTTTGTAAATGCGAGAAACAACTAATTCCGCTCGCTTCTCCTTGAAGCCTTCCCGATGCTCGAATAAGTTCATGGACAGGCGACCTTGAAGAATAACCCGATCGCCGGACACATAATTCTCTTTAATTTCCTTGGCCTTATTTCCCCAGCCAACTACTTTTAAATTAGCGGGTGGATCTTTTGGGTTTGGTCCTTCAAACTGAACCATCATCTCCGTCACTTCGACTTCATCTTGAGTCAAACGCAGTTCCGGTGCGCTAACAATCTGAGCCATTAAAATGCAGCTATTCATGAATAATTCTCCTCTAAACTTATCCAATGATGTCAAATATTTTTCGGTAATCTTTTTCTATACTTTGTAAAATCGGTAAATCAGAAAAGCTCTGGATCTCTCGCACTGCTAAAGGTGAACTGGAACATAATCCTGATATGGCATCTGGGGTTAGATTAAATTGCTCTTTAAGAACTTTAATTCCTCCAAAAACAGCGGTTGAATCGGGTGCGCAAAATATTAATTTATGAATTCGAGCCTGCACCTCCGGCATTTTAAGCAGCATTGCGGTTTCTCGCTGAAATATTCCATCTGCCAATTCAATCACCAAATAATTTTTGGGGTTGTTTCCATATTTCATATCAAACGAATGAAACATTTCTAATAACTTATCTGATTCTAAAAGATAAGTTGATGGATAGCCAAAATAAGTAAAATCGGCTATATATTCAGCACCGCAGTCATTCATCAAAAGTATATCTTTCAGGCTAGCTGTGCCTGTAAGCTTCGCCGCCCTCACGTTCCTCCCCATTGAAGAGATTGCATAACAACATGCTGCTGCAGCATGAGTTTTTCCACTATTCATACTGGTTCCGATGCAGAGAATAACTTTTGCGCCACGTTTTTCCCTGCTAGTATTTTTGGAGTGTAAAAGCACATGATCCTTTGTATTGATTACTTTTCCTTCAGTATTACAAACATAACCCAGAATACGGACCTTGGTGGCAACGCCAATCAACTGATTTTGCAGTTTTACTTTACCAACAACACCGCCTCGGCTCAAAAGATCAATATAGTCTTTGAGAGCCGAGGGCACTAGACCTTCAAACTGATCAGGGGCATAGCGATTACCAAAGACAAAAACCGAGCGGGTTCCGATATTGATTGTATGCAATCGACCCGATCTATTTTCGATTAATAGGTGGTGGCCAAGATCAGATACTTCACCAAAAACCAGATCCCCAACCTCTGGGCATTTCTTAAGCAAAGCGTCGTAGTGCTTTATCTGTGATTTTGGTACAGAAAAGGCAGAACTCGGGATTATGCAATTTGATTTTATCTTTTCCATATTTGGTCCGAAATCTGCTGAAGCTGGTTACTGGTTACTGTTTCAAGCATTAAGATATAGTTCAGAGTCGATAAAGTTTTGAACCTTCATCCGATATTCTCTCAGAGAGCGCTCCACCCAATCCCGCTCTTCGCTGTTGGCAAAAATATGTACTACAGGTTCTCCCGCATCCGGTAAGATTAAGATCCAATTATCCCTCAGGGGGTCAATAATTTTCACCCCATCAATCAACTCCAGATTCTCCGTCGG
>JACONB010000002.1 GCA_014323965.1 Prochloron sp. SP5CPC1
CCCACCATCTTAGGACTTACCCCAACATGGGCTGAAACAGAACCAAACCAATCGGCAACCTTGAGCAATGCCTTCGATTACCCGCAAGAATTCGTCGCCGACTACATGAATAACTGTACGAAAAGCGCAGCTACCAGAGGTTTACCCCCAGAAATGGCACCAGAATTATGTAGCTGCACCATCGCTAAGTTTCAAACCCAATATACCGTGGACCAGTTTGCCCAACTCCGCCAACAAGCGGACGAAAACGAACCAGCAGTAGTGGATAATTTTCTGGAAGTGGGCTTTGAGTGCCTAGAAAGCATGTTCTACGAAGAGTAGGGGGTTGCCATTTCCCTATTGGGGAGTATAACATCAAGGAATGTGTATTTTTGTATACAGCGCTTAATTTAAAAGCAGCAAAAAAGAGTGAGTCAGCATTCAACGGTGTATTCAGACCAGTTCCTCAACCCAATGGGTTTCAGACGCTACGATCCAGAAGCTATCGCCCGTTACTATCGCGGACGACTTTGGCAAGTAATCTGGCGAACCTTGACCATCCTCTGGTACTTTACCACCTTTATACTCCACCTACTGTGGGACAAATGGCGAAACCAAAGTAATCTCGTTAAATTCCAACGGGCCAGGGAACTGCGAGAAATCCTCACTCGTCTTGGACCTACCTTTATCAAAGTAGGACAGGCTCTCTCCACCAGACCTGACCTAATTCCCCAGGACTTCCTAGAGGAACTGATTAAACTCCAAGATCAATTACCTCCTTTCGATAGAGTTACCGCCTTTGCTATTCTGGAAACGGACTTAAACCGTCCCCACGACTCCATTTATAGGCAAATTTCCCCTCAACCAGTAGCTGCTGCTAGTCTCGGTCAAGTCTACCGGGCTGTACTCCATACGGGAGAAGAAGTAGCGGTGAAGGTGCAGCGTCCTCATTTGCGCCCTATTCTCACCCTGGACCTCTATTTAATGCGCTGGGGTGCTAAATTGTTCGCCCCCTGGCTCCCTCTAAACCTAGGTCACGACCTCACCCTCATTGTGGACGAGTTTGGAACTAAGTTATTTGAAGAAATCGACTATCTCCAGGAAGCAGAAAACGCCGAAAGATTTGCTGCTAATTTCCAAAACGACCCAGAAGTTAAAGTTCCTCGCATTTACTGGGAATACACCAGTCATCGCGTCCTCACTTTAGAATGGATTAACGGTTTCAAACTGACAGATACAGAAAATATCAAAGCCGCAGGGGTAGATCCGGATGCAATTATAAGGATTGGGGTCACCTCAGGATTGCGCCAACTCTTAGAACACGGGTTTTTTCACGCAGATCCCCACCCAGGGAACCTCTTTGCCACTCCTGACGGTCGTATGGCTTATATTGACTTCGGAATGATGGATAAACTGGAGGAAGATACGAAAGAAACTCTGGTAGACTCCGTGGTACAGCTCATTAATAAGGATTATTCAGCTTTAGCACATGATTTTGTCAAACTGGGCTTTTTAACCCCCGATACAGATATTACACCCATTATTCCCGCTTTAGAAGAAGTATTGGGCAATGCTATCAACGAAAGCGTCGGAGACTTCAACTTCAAAACTATTACCGAGCGCTTTTCCGGGTTAATGTATGAATATCCTTTCCGGGTACCCGCTAAATTTGCCCTGATTATCCGTTCTTTAGTCACCCAAGAAGGATTAGCCTTAAGTCTCAATCCCAACTTCAAAATCGTCGAAATTGCCTATCCCTATGTATCCCGTCGTCTGTTAACCGGAGAGTCAGAACAAATGCGACGTCGTTTGCTAGAGGTGTTATTTAAGGAGGGCAAATTCCAATGGCAGCGCTTAGAAAACATGATTGCTATCGCCCGTTCAGAGTCTGGCTTCAATATCTTACCTACTGCTCAGTTGGGTTTCCAATACCTCCTCTCTGAAGAAGGTGAGTATTTGCGCCGTCAAGTAATTTTAGCATTAATTGAGGATGATAGACTGCATACAGAGGAAGTGCAACGTCTTTGGACTTTAGTAAAAGACGACTTCGGACCTCAAAACTTATTTAATGTTGCTCTGAGTGCCTTACAGGTATAATCTCTTCCTGATTGCGGTTTGAAAATCATGTATTATTATTTCCCACAACCACCCTACTTGTTGCTCCTCGTCGGTTTATTTATCTCTATCACCTGTGGGATAGCTTTTAAAGCTATTTTAGAGCAAAAGGTACAGAAATGGATGAAAACACCTTCCCCACAAATCCTAAAGGAAATGCAAGGGATAGAATTCAAGTTACCATTCCTGGGTATATGGAGTATCCTTGATAACGACTATTTTCATTGCTGCTCTCATTTGGACTCAACTAGGTAAACTGTTAGTAGAGTTCCAAAAAGGTGGCTCAAAAGCATTAGATTTAGATTCCTTCTAGGTGTAGGTTGGGGAGAGCGCCAGCGTTACCCAACATGGGTTGGCGCTGTTGGGTTTCGTGCCTCAACCCAACCTACGAATGTAAATACCGAGCCCACACACATTGCTATAATAACTAATTAGCTAACTTAGTTAACAACTCTTGAGTTAACATAGTAAAAGCTTTTGCCCCCGATGAATTAGGTTTAGATAGCACTACTGGCCGAAAACTATCCACCGCTTTAGCAACATTCACGTCCATAGGAATGGAGTTTTGGAAGAGTACCTCCGGGGGAAAATCTTCAGTTATTCGCTTCATTACTTGTTTATAATAACGATTGAAGAGAGTACTCCCTGAGAGAATGAAAACTATGCCCAATAATTGTAGCTCTGTATTACCATGATTTTGTTTCAGTTTCTTAATACGTCTTTCCAGTAATTGAATACCGACAATAGATAAAGGTTCAGGGCGAGCGGGAAGTAGGTAAAAATCGCTGGCTGCAATACCACTACGAGTTAATAAATTGTAACCCGGAGGACAATCTATGATGATAAAATCGTACTGGGAACGCAATGGTTTTAAGAGGGTAGATATCAATCCCCCTTCAAGTTCTTGCCAAACTGTGTTAAAATTAAGTTCCGGTTCCAACATAGCCTGTTTGTGGAGCATTTCCGACACTAAATACTCATCGTACAGTTCCAAGTTTTGGCAAATTCATGGGGGGACATTAAACTGAGAGTCCCGTTAATTTGGGAGTCTAAATCTATCACCAAGACTCGTTTGCCGTGATTTTTAGCTAAACTTGTTGCTAAGTTGACCGTGAGAGTGGTTTTCCCCACACCACCTTTCATATTGACTGTACTAATAACAAATACCATGATAAAAATCCTCAAAGCATGAGTTGTTCTAGTTTGCTAGAATACATATAGCACGTACCATACCAGTGACCAGTTACCAGTTACCAGTTTGACAGGTAGGATGCTTGGAAAATTGCTGACAGGTAAGGGTTCTAACTTAGAAGCAAACCCACCCCCATCCACCCACCCCTCTATGGGAGCCGTGGCAATGATACTTTAGACGGTACTAGGGGTAGCTTTAATCTACTCCATGGGAGCCCAGGGGATGATGTGTTATATGCAGGTCCGAGCAATCGCCTCAATGGTAGCTCCGGAGATGATATCTTATTTGCAGGTTCTGGGGATAGCACTCTGAGAGGAGGTTCAGGTGATGACCAGTTTTGGATTGTTAATGGGGAACTACCCAATGGAGTTAATTATATTAGTGATTTTGGGCGGGACCTTGATAAAATTGTCGTTAATTTGGATGAGGTAAATAGCTTCTCAGACCTAAATCTGGTACAAAGAGGGCGGAATACTATTATTTACATAGGAACCATTTCAGTAGCAGTAATATGGAGAAATCAGGCTTTAAATGAAGATGATTTCCTCTTTGTCGAGGACAATACTGGACCCACAATTAGAGCAGAATTGGTAAATGATACCGGGGTGAACGATAGTGACAGAATTACCTCTGACAGTACCATTGAAGGTACAGTAACAGACTCTAGTGAGATTATTAGTTTGACAGCTTCGTTACCCTCTGAGGATACTGTTGTGGAAGTGAAGGATAATGGGAGTTTTACCTTCGTACCAGGTACTTTACCCGACGGTGACCATAATCTAACACTTTCCGCAGAAGACGCAGCGGGGAATTTGAGTTAGATTTCTATATCCTTTACCTTAGATACCACAGCTCCCACAGCAATTATAGCTAATTCCCTGGACACTACTTCTACGGTTATTGAGGTGAATTATAGTGAGGCAGTTTCTGGGTTGGAAGTGGGGAATTATACCCTCACTTTGGGGGAAGAAGTCATTCCTGTGGAGAGTGTGGAAGCAATTAATTCCAGTTTACAACAACTCAATTTAGGTACTCGTTTAAATGCAGGGAATTACCAGCTAAGTATAACGGGGGTTTCTGATTTGGCTGGAAATGTAATAAATAATCCTGTTGTTTTAGATTTTACAGTTAGCGGTGCCCCTGTGGAAATATCTCCCACTTCAGGGGAGGAAATGGTTAGTTTGAACCAAAACCCTGTGGTGCGGTTTGGGAAAAAGGTGGACCCTACTACGGTTAATGAGAATACTTTCGCCCTTATTGCGAATGGGGAAACGGTAGGGGGAAGAATTGCGGTTTCTAGTACGAGAGAGTTTGCTACTTTCTTCTCTGATACAGCCCTACCTGCTTCAACATCAGTAAGGATAACAGTAGTAGGTGATGGGATTATGGGGCTGGATGGGGTAGCTCTGGATGCTGATGGGGATGGGACTCCTGGGGGAACTCTGACCGCTGATTTTAGTACTCTGCCCCTGATTCAAATTGATGGTACAAATATAACAGGTTATGTTTATGATTCCTTTAACTTGGATGCAGAGGGGAACAATGTTCCGGTAGTAGGGGCTACGGTGCGAGTAGATGCCCTGCCAGAAGTGTTTGCAGTGACGGATTCTGAGGGGTTCTTCCGGTTGGAGAATGTACCTGCACCTTTGGTAGCTGTACATATTGATGGGGGCACGGCCACTAATGCACCGGAAGGATATACTTATGCTACGGTAGGTAAGATATTTGAAAGTGTGCCGGGTCAGGAGATACAACTGACCCACCATGGGCAGCTGTTCGATATCTTCCTCCCTACCATTGCTGATAGCGATATTCAGGACTTGTCGGCGACAGAAGATACAGAGGTAGGGATTGGGAGCGCTGGCGTAGCGCAATTACAGGAAATGTTCCCGGAGGTGGAAACTAGTACCTGGGAGTTGTTGCAGGTGACTTTTCCTGCGGGTTCCGCTCAGGATGAGGCAGGGAATGTGGCCACGACGGCGGTGATAGTTCCCGTGAATCCGGAGAGGTTACCTGCTCCCTTACCACCCCATTTGAACCCTGAGTTGGTGATTTCCATACAAGCGGACGGGGCGACCAATTTTGACGTGCCTGCTCCTGTAGTATTCCCGAATTTGGAGGGGTTGGCTCCGGGGGAGAAGTCTTTGCTGTTCTCCTTTAATCACGATTCTGGGAAATTTGAGGTTATTGGCACTGGTACTGTGAGTGAGGATGGTTTGCGGGTTGTTTCTGATCCGGGTGTGGGGATTTTTGCTCCGGGGTGGCATTTTACTCAGCCTGGAGTTCAACATGAAGAAATGCCTGAAAGAGATGATTGTGAAGGTATAGGGGACAATGCCTTAACAGCTTTAAGACAGGGACTTGCGGCTATTGCCTCAGGGATATCTGCTGTTTCTGGTACAATAGATATTTTACCTTGGGAGAATATTCCTTTAGCTGGTTATGTTCTTGATAGTAAGTTAAATATTATTTCGCTACTGACTGGTATTGCTGCTGATTATCTTGCCCAAGGAGAAGTATCAGATGGAACTAGAGCGCAAGCCTTAGCTTTGTACGCAAATTTAGAATTTGGATGGATTCCAAGTGTTGGATGGATTGCAAGCACTCCTGTCGATATAGCTTCAGCAGGAATAGGTTGGAATGCATATTCACAGCAAGCAAATAAGGGATCTGAAGCATTTAATAATTTTACCGATCAGTTATTTGACTGTCTAGACCAGGAAATTCTACAGCCTATTGCTGAAGCATTTGAAAGGATCGGACAATATATTGGAGATCTTGCTGAGAGAGTAATTGATGGAGTTGTGAGTAGTGCAGAAGACATAATCAACTTTATCTTTGAATTTGGTGATGCTCTTATTGATGAGATTACAGAAGAAAGACGCTCTGAACTCGAAAAAAAGCTCGATCGAGCTGATAGGGCACTGGAAGATCTAAAGCAATCTGGAGAGAATACAATTCGAGAGATTATTAGAAATGAAGTTCCACTTCCAGTATTACCACCATCTGAAATTCCTTTACCTTCTATAGAAAAACTAAAGGATTATCTATTCAATGTTATAGGTCAAATTACAAGTCCAGCAGTTGGTGCTTTTTACTCTGTAGAGACAACAAGTAGTCAAGTGTTGGCTAGAGGAATATTAAATGACAGTGGTTCTTGGAATGCTGTACTACCTTCCAATAGATTATTGCAGGTTTCATATTACGATCCTGTAACTTCATTGACTTGGCAAGATTTTATCCTTACAGGTAATAGTGGTTCTTCATCTCAAGAAAGGCGATTAATTGTTCAACAATCAGCAGTAGATTCTGATAATGATGGTCTCCCGGACATAGCAGAGGCTGCTATTGGAACAGCTTCAGATAATTTCGATACTGATGGTGATGGAATAAGTGACATAGCAGAAATCGAGCAAGGACTAGATCCCCTCGGCGATCGCGGTTTCCCCACAGGAATAATTGCCAGTCTCCCCCTACAAGGTGAAGCAAATGCAGTAGTAGTGGAAGGGGACACCCTCAATGAGCAAAATCAGACTGCCTATGTGGCTACAGGTTCCCACGGGCTGGCAATTATCGATGCTGGGCAGTTCAATAATCCCATTGTTTTGGGGCAATTAGATTTAGCAGGAGATGCTACAGATATTGCAGTGGACCCCAATTTACAGATTGCTGCGGTAGCTACTAATAGCGGTGGATTGCAATTGGTGGATGTATCGGATCCCATGGTGCCAATTTTGAGCAGAGCTATCAATATCTCTGTTAATCAGGTAGAAATCTTCGATGGGATAGCCTATGCAACCGTTGGGACTTCCTTAAGGGCGATCGACTTGCTCACAGGAGAGGAACTCCACAATACTACTTTACCTGGTTCAGGTACAGTGACAGGACTTGCGCGGGAAGGGACTAATCTCTATGCCTTTGCCTCTGGGGGACGTACCCTATCTGTTATCGATATTGCTCAAACAAATGCAATCAATGTTATTGGTCAATTCAATGTGCAGATTTCCGATATCGTGAGTGTATTCGCAGCCAACGATATTGTGTACTTAGGTGGTGCGGGATTTGCTACTCCCAATGGTTTGGTCACAATTGATGTATCTGATCCAACCGCCCCAACACTGATTAGCGGACCCGATCAATTCTTTGACACAAGAGCACTCGCTTTGAATGGATCTGGTATAGCCCTAATTGGCAGCGAAATAGAAGGACGTGGAGTAGGCATTTATAATGTTGCAGATCCAACCGATACCAATAACTTCATCACACAAATAGCTGCTCCTGGCAGAGCATTATCTATTGCCATTGCATCTGGTATTGCCTACGTTGCGAGCGATACAGGTGGTTTAGCCGTAATCAACTATCTCCCGTTCGATAATCAAGGACAAACGCCAAGTATTAGTATTACCAGTGCAGTAGATGTGGATCCCAATTCAGAAGGGGTTCAAGTTACAGAAGGAGGAGATATTCCTATTGGAGCAACTGTCGCCGATGACGTACAAGTGCGGAATGTGGAATTGTTGGTAAATGGGGAAGTTGCGAGTAATGACGTTTCCTTCCCCTTTGAGTTGAGGGCGATCGCTCTCAGCGACGATCCCGATGCTACCACTGTGGAAGTTCAAGCAAGAGCGACAGACACAGGAGGCAATGTTGCTTTGTCCAATCCCCTGACTTTTGAGCTAGTGCCTGATACTTTCGCGCCGTTGGTTCAAAGTACAACACCAACTGCTGATATTTCTGCCATTAACGTTTCAGCCTTCACTATTACCTTTAACGAAGCCCTTGATACAACCATAGTAGATCCATCGGGCATTACAGTCCTTAATCTGGGTGAAGATGGCGAAAATGGCGGTGATGACGATACCTCCGTGACAATCCAAACCGTTGAGACACCTTCCGAGCGTCGCTTAGTCATCCTGCCAAATGCCCCCTTGGAAACCTTCAGGACTTATCAAGTCACCCTGGATCCCTCAATCATTCAGGATCGTGCTGGCAACCCCCTGGAATCTGCGTTTTCTTTCCAGTTTGCGAATACTGTTGAACCCGGCAACAGTCGAGAAGATGCACCAATAATTGATGTCGTTACTTCTCCTAAATCCTTCACCAACATTATCGATAGCAATAATCCTGTAGACTACTATCGCCTAGAATTGCCAGAAGGAGACACTAGCTATGACTTCAATCTAACCTTGGATGGATTGAGCGCCAATGCGGGAGTGAGGATACTAGACAGTAATCAAAACACAGTGCTTCAATCCAGCTATAACGATACTGAAGCCAAAAACCTCAGCCTCTTCCTAACACCAGGAACCTATTTCATCCAGATAATACAAGGCTCCTCCATGCCAGCCCTCTATAATCTAACCATCCAAGCAAATGCTATGTAAGTGCAGCTCGTTCCTGAAGTTAACCCGTAAGGGCACAGATTGTGCGCCCTCCAAAAATCCTCACCAGGCGCACAGACATGGGCTTTATCTATGGTTGGTATAATAGAGTCCCGTTGCTCAATTCGCCTCAAAGGTTACGACTACTCTCAAACAGGAGCCTATTTTGCCACCCCCCGCGCCTGCAAAATTGTTGCCCCGGAATGGGAGCGATCTGCGGTAGCAGATCCGGTGTTTCACCCCGGATCGCCTCCCATTAGAAATATAGCAGGGATGATGAATGGGGTGATTATGGCATCGCCCAATCATTTACACGATATTGTCGTTATCACCGAAACCCGGCGGAGCAGCGAGCACGCACATACCAGGCACATACCAGGACAAAAGGTGGGCAATGCCCACCCTACACCTGTTTCTCCTGTAATCTCCCCACTTCTTCAACAGAAAGACCCGTAGCCTCAGAAACTTGCTCTATTGCCATCCCCATACGGAGCATATTATTAGCGACTCGTTGGGTAGTGCGCTGTTCGCCCCGCTGTTCGCCGATGGTGATACCCCGCTGTTCGCCAATGGCGATACCCCGCTGTTCGCTCCTTTTTACCATTTCTCGATATAAAGGAGATTGTTCTAAAATTGCCATATCTAACCTCAGAATTTGTTGAACTAAATCAGTGTCTAAGACATAGGTAGCAAAGAACCCTAACATCGATTCTAACTCACCTGGCTGCCCTTGAATCCTTAATTCCCTCAAAGCACGTCGAATTACTTGTTCTTCCCCTCCTCCTTTCAAAATAGGTACAAATGGTAGTAATGTAGATAAATTCCGCTCGAACACTATATCTACATCTACTTCCCACAAATTGATAACTCGATAGTCTTGAATGGAACGTAAACCTGCAAATTCCTCGTCAAAGGAACTAGAAATCCTCTCAGTTGAAGCTTCAAGCATATTTACTAAAACTGGATAAACTGGGAGTTCATATTTCTCGCCAGCTAAACCAGCATAAGCTCTCATCCGTCGAGGTACTTTTTTATTGTACCTCAATTGTAACTCATTGAGAATTAAAAACTCCCCTAAATCGGTACTATAGGCCTTGACTAAAACATCCCCTTCTCGATTTACCCATTGAAAATCAGAAGAAATAATCTCCCTCACTTCTAGTTGGGAGCGTTGCATGAGCCATTGTATCCATTGATTTGGTGCTAGATTTATGAGTCGCTTAGTGCTGATATCGGCTTTTTTCTTGGGCATTTGTGAGTACAGTTGCTGAGTTTTTTATGATGATAATTTAACCTTATATTATATTATTTATGCTTCCTATATATTTTGATTGAAATAATTGTAGATTGTCCGAGCTAAACTCTGACCAATACCAGGAACCTCTGTTAGTTGTTGCACGGATGCTTGTCTGATATAATCAACAGAGTGGAAATGGGCTAATAATTGTTTCTGTCGTTGCCAACCCAAACCAGGAACTTCATCTAAAACAGATCGCCTTCCTTGCTTTAACCTCTGCTGACGGTGGAAACTGACTGCAAACCGATGAGCTTCATCCCTCACTCGGCGCAATAGTTGCACTCCCGGTTGTTCTGCATTGGTGGGTAAGGGGTGAGATGAACCAGGTACAAATATCTCTTCTCGCTGTTTGGCCAAACTGACTATCTGCACATCTTTTAACACATTCAAAGTCTCTAAAACAGCCATTGCTGCTCCCAGTTGTCCTTTTCCTCCATCTATCATCACAACATCTGGTTTATTTTCCTTCTCCTTATCCCATTTTCGGAAGCGACGACTCATTACCTCCGCTAAACTGGCAAAATCATCGGAGTGAGAACTATAAACTCCAGGATTTTTGATTTTGTAATGGCGATAATATTGTTTAGCAGGAACTCCATCTATAAATACTACCATAGATCCCACTGCATTAGAGCCCTGGATATGAGAAATGTCGTAACCTTCAATCCGTCGTGGTAAATGGGCTAAATGCAAAATTGCTTTTAAATCGGATATTGCGTCCCGATCCCGTTGGACGTTGCGTTGGGTACTTTCTAACTCGTGTCGGGCATTGCGAGCTACCATTTCAATCAATTCTGCTTTCTCCTGTCGCTGGGGGGTAAGGAGTTTTACTTGGCGACTTTTGCGCTCTGTCAACCATTGAGCTATGATTTCTGCATCCGGTAATGAATACTGAAGGAGAATTTCTGAAGGTATTTCCATGGGATCTGCTCTACCGTAATGTTCTGTCAGAACTCGTTGCAAAATTTCCCCTGGTTGTGTATCTTGGTGAGGTAATATTTGAGCGAAAAAGCCCAAACGTCCCACTAAACGACCACCGCGAATCTGAAATAATTGAATACAGCAGTGTTGTTCATCCGCTGCTAAGGCAATAGCATCTCGGGAAATGGTATCCTTGGGTAAGCAGACTTTTTGGGATTGATTCAATGTCTTTAAAGCGGCAATTCTATCTCTAATGAGAGCTGCTTTTTCAAAGTTTAACTCTGTTGCAGCTGTTTCCATCTGGGTTTGTAATAAATTCAGCAATTCTCCGGTCCTTCCTTGGAACACCATGGCTACTTTAGCTACGGTTTGGCAATATGCTGTGGGGGAAATTAACTCTTGACAAACCCCAGGACAATTACCTAGGTCATAATTGAGACAAGGACGGTCTTTAAATAAAGGTCGCTGTCGCTGACGGAGGGGAAAAATACTCTTGATTAGATCTAGAGTAGCTTTTAGGGAACGACTATCTACATAGGGACCGTAGTATTTATCTTGCTTATTTCCCTGTCTTCGTTTACGGGTAATGAAGATACGAGGATATTCTTCGGACCAGGTAATGCAGACATAGGGATATTTTTTGTCATCTTTGAGAAGAATGTTATAATAAGGTTGATGTTCTTGAATGAGGTTTGCTTCTAATGCTAAAGCTTCTGCTTCTGTATCCGTGACGATGAATTCAATTGATGTTACTTGAGATACCATTATCCCTAGACGAGGGGTTAGGGGTTGGGAAGGGCGAAAATAGGAACGGACCCGGGTGCTTAGTTTTTTGGATTTGCCAATATACAGAATCTCTCCCCTACTATTGTACATGAAATACACTCCCGGTTCTGGGGGAATTCGGTCTAGGTTTGTTGGTTGGGGGTTTTTTGACCTATCCATTAAGGAATTGCCTATTTTGACCTTGTACCTTTATAGTAACAGCAATATCATTTTTTGTCAACCTTTGCTACAAAAATAAATTTTATTGAACCACAGAGGACACAGAGTACACAGAGAAGAGAGGGGAAGAGTTCGAAGAAGGTAATGTGCTATAATAATGTTAGAGTGTTAAGGAGCTATTCATGAGGAAATTATTAATTCCAGGTTTGGTAGCATGTTCCCTAGCTTTCGAGGTGGGGGTTGCATATTTTTGGGATGATAATGTAGAATCAGTGCCCCAAAGCTCCCCTGATGAAGGGGTTTATATTGTGGTTACTAATGACCATGTAGTGCATTCTACTGCACCTCCTTTAAGTTTACATTTGTTGTGAGCTTTAACATTACTACTTTTTAATATACGCTATAATATTTTATTAATTTACTCGGCGTTTTTATAAACGCTTTCAAATGCTTTTAGACTTATATATCCTGTATCTTTCAGTAGAGAAAGCCAGTATTTGGTAGGCTTTGTCGTCAACTAAACTTTTCATAACTTATATCACTGCTAAACTGGTCACTGTCATGGTATGAGGTCACTGTTGAAACGGCAATTTGATAAATTTGACGACGGTCCTGAGAGGTTATTTGAGCTAAGTGACGGCTAGCCTGGGATTTATTCATGCCCTGGTGATATAATTCTTGTAAAAGGATCTGAATTTCAGCTGTTGATAAGGTGGGAAGTGGTTTGTAGCTTGCTCCAGAAAGTACGAGAGTAAATTCTCCTTTAGGAACCCGCTCTCCTTCATAGAGAGCAATAGCTTCTCCTAGAGTACCACACCAGAATTCTTCGTGGAGTTTAGTTAATTCCCTTCCTAGTACTATCTCTCTATCCTGGTTTAAAACTTCTGCTAAATCTTTGAGAGTTGACAATAGGCGGTGGGGGGCTTCATATAAGATAATAGTACGAGTTTCTTCTTGTAGACTTTCCAGACGCAAGGAGCGGAGTTTATTTTTTGTGGGGAGAAAACCTTCAAAGACAAAGCGATCGCCCGATAGCCCGGACCCAACTAAAGCAGTTATAGCAGCAGTTACTCCCGGTATGGGTACTACAGATAATCCCACGGACCTACAAGTTTTAACTAAGTGATAGCCTGGATCGGAGATGGTGGGCATACCTGCATCGGTTACGAGGGCGATCGCCTTCCCTTCCTGAAGATAACCCACTAATTCTCCCTCTCTTGCTGCACGATTGTGTTCGTGATAACTTATCTGTGGTGTCTTAATTTGAAAATGCTGTAACAGTTTCCCTGTGTGACGAGTATCTTCGGCAGCGATTAAATCTACCTGTTGTAAAATTCTTACAGCCCGAAAAGTGATATCCTCTAGATTACCAATAGGAGTTCCTACTAAATATAAAGTTCCCGCTTGGATTTCCTGTTTGCACTGATAGTGATTTTTTGATTCCATGACAAAAAGAGGATTATTCGTGGGTTTGACAACCTTAGATATTATTTATTTAACCCCCACTATACCAGCTCAGAACGCCAAAATTGTGGCAGTGGATCAGGCGATCGCCTCAGGAGGACCAGCTACAAATGCAGCAGTAACCTTTAGCCACCTGGGGAATCAAGCTATACTGGTAGGAGTAGTAGGAAATCATCCCGTTAGTCAAATTATCAGAGCAGATTTAGAGAGTTATGAGATAGAAATTCTAGATTTAAACCCAGAGAGACATGAAGCACCCCCTGTATCTTCCATTATGGTTACCCAAGCTACGGGAGAGCGGGCCGTTATTTCCATCAATGCCTTGAAGTCTCAAGCACCTGCTCATCTACTGCCTCCTGATATATTAAAGGATATTACCATAGTATTAATTGACGGACATCAAATGGCAGTGAGCAGGGCGATGGCTCAAAAAGCCACAAAAAGTCAAATACCAGTAGTTTTGGACGGAGGGAGCTGGAAACCGGGATTGGAGGAAGTGTTACCCTTTGTGGATTATGCCATTTGTTCTGCCAATTTTCAGCCTCCCAAAGGAGATGTTTTTACCTACCTCTCCCAAATTGGTATACCCCATATTGCCATTACCCAAGGAGAAAAACCGATTCAATATTTAACTAACAGTGAAAGAGGAGAGTTAGCTGTACCACAAATAAAAGCGGTAGATACCCTGGGGGCTGGAGATATCTTTCACGGTGCCTTTTGCCATTATATCTGTCACCAAGACTTTATACCCGCTCTAAGAGCAGCAGCGAAAATTGCCTCCCACTCCTGTCAATTCTTCGGTACCCGCCAACTCAAAACCTCGAGGTTATTTGGAGTTGGTTAAGTTAGCTCCATGTAAATCTTGGAGATATTGAGAGTGATTGGGAAGATTCTGTTTTAGCTTTATAGCTTGATTTTGGATTAAGTCTAGTTCTTTCTCTATCTCCTCCTGTTCCAGATAGTCTAACCGAGGGAGACTGGTTTCCGGTAAGTATTTCATTTCCAATAAAATGCAAGCGTAGGAATAGTCCCCAAATAAAGGGGGACGTTCTAACAAGTCAAAATTGGGTAACATGGCTTTAAACAGTTCTAGGTTTTCTTGTAAGTTTTCGGGAATAGCTGGGTGATATTTGTTAGCTTTCCAAAACGGGGTATCTTCTCTTTGAGTGGTACAGTAGTGGAGGACAATGAAATCCCGAATGTTTTCATAGTGGTAGGTGATAAACTTATTGTACCTCTTCCGCACTATGGGGTTAAAGCTTTTATCGGGAAAATTATCTACCAAAGCTTGTATCCCTTGTTCGATTAAAAAAATGCCGATAGATTCCAAGGGTTCAATAAAACCACTGGATAAACCAATACTGACACAATTTTTCACCCAAGCATTTCGCGTTTTCCCCACTCGAATAGGAATATGTCTCGCTTCTACTCCTTCAGCAGCAGCTCCTAAATGGTTTCTAAATTCTTGTTCTGCTGCTTCTGGGGTAATAAAGGAGCTGGAATAAACATAGCCGTTGCCACTGCGGTTATATAAAGGGGTATGCCAGGTCCACCCTGAATCTAAAGCTGTGGCTGTGGTATAGGGATTGATCTCTTCTTTTTCGGAAGAGGTGCTGAGGGGGATAGCAATAGCTCGATCGCAAAAGAGGGAGTCAGAGTAGGAGTCAAATGGTTCTTGGAGGGCTTGATTGATGAGTAGACCCCGAAAACCGGAACAATCGATAAATAGTTCTCCTGAAATATTGCCACTTTTTTCTGTTTTCAGCTGGCTGATATTTCCTTGGGGATCTAAAATCACATCCACCACATCGTCAACTATATGGTGTACTCCTCTTGCGATGGCTTTTTCCCGGAGATAGGTGGCTAACAGACCTGCATCTAAATAATATCCATAGCGCACCTCCCCTCCATAGGGGAAGAAGAGAGACACCGAGTCCCGACTAAAGGCGATTGGCTCAAAAGTCCGGGGATGGAGGAACTACCACAGATTCTGCGATCTGGGAAAACATAACCTTTGGTCTGTAAATCATTGGTTGTGGAAGAAGGTAAGGAAAGATAAAGCACGCACTAAACAAAAAGAGGCGCTTAAACAGTTGAGTAAAAGGAAAGGAGGGAAAGTCTCCAAAGAAAAAGGTGCTGTGAAAAGAAAACTTACTAATACCCAAATAAGTATTGCCTTCCCGTCAGTCCCTGGGAAGGTAAATTCGCACGTCATGGTCAAAGGAGCCGCAAGCCCGTTTGACGGGAATATGGTTTACTGGACAAAACGTAAATCGAAAATGTATGACGGACCTACGGCCAAGGCGATGACTAGACAAAAGATGCGCTGTACACATTGTAACATGTCGTTCTTTTCAGAGGACAAGGTGGAGTTACACCACGTAGACGGTAACCATAATAACTGGAAACCGAGTAATCTTGTTGCTCTGCATCGTGAATGTCACCAACATCAAGAGGTTCATAAGGACCGGATAAAAGCTGGCAAACGCAATGGAGTTGCTTAATAGCGATGAGACCGGGGAGCCGTGTGAGGGGAAACTTTCACGCACGGTTCTAAGCACGGGGGCGGTTGGGTTTAAATCCAGCTCCTCTAGTGCGACTAAAACCCCCACGTGCTTGAGGAGCAACCCATAGGACATGGATTGGTACTTCCAGGCTAACCGTTGAAACCGGGCTGCCAAGATAATCAATACTTGAGGAGGGTTGGAAGCATTACCCATGGTCATCCTAGCATTGTTGAGCAATCTGGCAACTGGATCCGTTGCACCAGAAAGCCCATAGAGTTGATGTTTTTGAGGGCAATAATGATACAAACCGGAACTAATACCCTCACAAAGATGAACAAGAGGATAAAGTTCTAACTCATAAATTGCTCCCCCACTGGGATAAACCCGCTCCGATAGTTCCCCCAGCTCAGTTTGACGGGTATTCTTAATTCTCCCGGTGCGATAGAGAAATTCTCCTAACTGCTGTTTAGTGATCGATGTTTCCCCATACTCCCGAATAGATTTTCTCCTTTCTAACACCTGGGTGAAAGAAACATCTGTGGTAGTCAAACTTGAAATATCCGGTTGCTCTAATTTAATCACCTCTTCTGACATAGGAGGTTTCACCCCAGGGAGGGGGTCAATTTTGCCCAAAAAGCGGTAGGTTCCCCCATAGGGAGCATCATGTCTTCCCAGTCTACTGCGAGTATGAAATAACAGGTCGTGAAATTCCCACTGCATGAGAGGAATATTGGTTTCCTCTTGAATCTTTCCCTCTGGTAAAACTTCTGATAGCATTTTCGTGGTGAGGAGAAGACTGAGAAACTGCTGCACTGTTTCTGGAGCAATTGACCGTATTTTCTAGACAATTTCTCCCCATGTTTGGGGTTTAGCTAACAAGTTAATTAGAGCAGAACTTTTCCAACTCAGCAACAGAATTTTGGTCTGAGATAAAGGAGACTCTAGCACCATTTTCCCACCCACTTGATGACAATAGGCAAAGCGGGATAGACTATATGGTAACTCTGGGGTGACTTCTGGATAAGAGAATTGATAATTACCACCCATGGGTATAGCCATAGCCATGGGCTGTTTTGACTCTACCACTGAATGACACAACCAACCCTGGTGGGAGAATTTTTGTAGGTAAGTGTAAAATTTAAGGATGGGATATTTTTCTTCCCCTTGCTGCAAGATATCCAGTAACTGAGATAAGGTAGAATTACCCTCAGCTAGACTACTGATAGCATTTTTCAAATTGGGGTGGATTTTTTTAAAGGTTAATTTCCGCTCCGGGGATTGAATAACCAGCTGATTCTCTTCAGATAACTCTTGCAAGGAAATCTCTGGTTTGAAGGAAATGAGGAATGGTTGTGACATTTTCCCTTTATTTTCTCAATAATAACCGTTTTACACCGTCTTGGGCTTTTTGGTAGTTAGGCTTGAGTTGCCGGGCACGTTCGTAATCAGCCATCGCCTCTTCATAGGCTCCCAATTTCTCTTTTGCCACTCCCCTATAATACCAGTTCCAATGGTTTTGGGGAGCAATTGCTAAAGAGCGGTTGAAGGCAGCGATCTGCGGTAGCAGATCCGGTGTTTCACCCCGGATCGCCCCTTCATGCCGTTCCAAACCACTCAAAGCCTTACCCTTTACCCCCCAAGCATTATAGGGGTCCGGGTTAATCTTAATTGCCTCAGAACTTGCATAGATCGCTTCTTCATAGCGCTCCAAGGAGTTGAAAGCTACACCAAGATTATTCCAAGCCCAATAGTCTTTCGAGTTAATTTCCAGTGCTCTATGGAAGTCTGCGATCGCGACAGCGCCACTCGAAGGTGCTCGCCTCCTGGTATTGCTTTAATTTAATTTGCGCCCTACCCCGCAACACCCAAGACCAAGAATGGCGCGACTGAATTTCCAACCGCCGATCCAGAGTTAAAATAGCCTCTGATGGTCGTTTTAATTCCAACAAAGCTAAGGCACGATATCCCATCGCCCAAGCGTAATTTGGCGTAATGTCTAGGGCGCGATCACAAGAAACCAGCCCTTCTTCATATTCCCCCAAATTAGTTAATGCCCAGCAGCGGTTTGCCCAAGCCTCGGCGTATTTTGGTCTCAAGGCGATGGCACGGTCGAATGTCTTCAAAGCTTCCTGGTATTCTTTGGTAACAGCCAGCTTTCTCCCTTTTTTATACCATTCCACCGCCTCGGAGATATTACTAATATTAGTATCCTCAACAATTTCTTTTGCAGGAGGGAAGTGAGAGTGAGCTACTATACCAATGGCAGTACCCAGGATAGCCCCCACCATACTCACCCCTACCAGTTTCCAGGGTATGGAAATAGGTGGGATGAAATCTGTAGAGGTTGCTGTAGCTTTGAGAGGTTTAAGTGCTTCATAAGCCTCTGCTGCTGTTGTATAGCGGGTACCCACATTTGGTGCCATCATTTTCCACAACCAGTTGAGCTTTGACGTCACTGAGGCGCGGATCCCTGTCATTCAAATGCAAAGACTCATTCAAACTTGTTCCCAAGCTATAAAGGTCTGTAGCTTCCCCCAGAGGTAGTCTGGCGCAAAAATTGATTAAATAAGCATTAAGTCCTTCGTCAACGAGGATATTTTCCGGTGTGATATCTCCGTGGATAATAGGGGGAATGGAATTTTCCATCCCTAGGATAATTTCCAAGACAGAGAGGGCGATTTGCTTTATTTGGGCAGGTGTCAAGGGGTACATTTCCCTTAATGAGGGTAAAGGTTGATACTCCCACACCATGGCAAAACCATCTGCTGTTTCAAAAGCATCCAAATAGCGAGGAATGCGAGGATGGTTTAGTTCCCGCAGCAGTTGAAGTTGTTTCTCGTTCATACTCAAAGCTTTCTCCAGCTGTAGCCGAGGTAAAATGTGTGATGGCTACTTCTACCGAATCGGTGATACAGCGGGCTAGGTAGGTAATCCGCCCCTCTGCGTTCTTGCGTCCGAGTTCGCGAATTACCTCATAGTTATGGGTATAATAGTTTGGATACATCAATTTAACGACCTCATTCAGTAGCGATCCCGAAGAGATCCGCTTCGCGGCTCGCCCCCCCTTCTGTTATAGCAATATCCGCTTGTGGAGGGGCATCACCTTGCCCGATGGCGCTATTCCCGGTTAAGGGCGCGACACCCTATAATAGCCTTAACATTTGTTAATATTTGTTGTATACCGTTAAGAGAAACTAAACAATTCTAAAAAGAGAGGTTAAAATCTGTGCCCTATACCAACGAAGAAGGCGGTCGTTTAAATAATTTTGCAGCAGAGCCGAAAATGTACACAGCAGAAGCACCGACGAAAAACCAGCAGCGCAACTACTTGATTCTGGGTGGGGCAGGTTTGCTACTGATAGGCGGTTTAATCTTTGTCGCTGTCTCCATATCAAATATTGGCTAGTGTTGGTAGTGATGCACAGTAATGGTATATCCAGACTCAAACCCTTATCAAAGGAAGGTTTCAGTAGGCTACCATCATTACAATGCAGCACTACCCAATTGACAACTTTGACTTTTGGGTACATTAAAATCTCGTGCAGATGCTAACTTTTGTCCAATAATGTATATTGGCAAAATACAGCAGTAATAAAGTTACCTGTGGA
>JACONB010000003.1:0-23047 GCA_014323965.1 Prochloron sp. SP5CPC1
TGGGTAACGCTTGCGCTCTACCCAACCTACTATAGCTGCTTCCCCCGGAAATAAATTGCGGGGGAGGCAGCTAATGGACTTTACCTTGTGCTATGATCGCTTAATAGCTTCTTAGATTGGATATTCCGAGAAATCATATGTCGCTATCATCAATTCAACATAATACCGAAAGGATGCAACGAGAAATCAAAAGCTTACAAAGGAAACACTCAGATACAAGCCAGAAAATTGCATCAAATTCCCAGAAAATTGTCGATCTAAAAAACAGCCTCCGCACATCAAATGTTTCATCTGCACAGAACAAACTTCGCCAAATCAACTCCCTTGAAAAGGATATAGCAAAGCTGCAAGCCAACAATGCTAAGTTCGACGCTGACATTGCTAAGAAGACAGAAACACTATACCAATATCAAAACGCTCTAACTAAAGAACAACAGCTTGAACAAAACAAGGCTTTAAAAAACCTTGAACGTCGGCAAGCAGCCAAGCTGGATGCTCGGGCGCGTGTTAGTGAATCTGCTACCATGGTTCCAGTCGAATACGACGTTTTCATTTCACACGCTAGCGAAGATAAGGATGATCTTGTACGGCCATTAGCCGAAGAACTCGTCAAATTAGGTCTAAAAGTTTGGTATGACGAATTAACACTGAAAGTCGGCGATAGCCTCCGGCGCTCAATTGATAATGGCCTCCTAAAATCACGTTTCGGTATCGTTGTGCTTTCTCCTTCATTCTTAGCCAAAAACTGGCCAGAATATGAACTTAATGGCTTGATTCAGCAAGAAATGAAAAGTGGTGGAAAGGTTATCCTTCCCCTCTGGCACAAGGTCTCGAAATCCGAGATGCAGAATTATAGCCTACCACTTGCAGATAAAGTTGCTCTGAATTCAACGATGTATACAATTTCGGAACTTGCGTCGGAGTTTGCGTCCGTAATAAAGGATGTTTCAAGAAAAGCTGTTGTGAAACCTAGTATACTACTTTCCAAGAATTCCGCCCAAGCTTGAAAGGCAAATTCCAGAGCTTCTAGAAAGTTTAAGAGAGGTATTGCGTGAGTCTCCTTTTGTTCGTGAATTTATTATTCAAAGCAAAAATTGGATGTACAATGGTGAGCCAAACAATACAATTTTTAAACTATACTTCGACGACCATGAGTTATTAAGGCAAAAGTTAAGAATGCTAGAGAATTATGGATTGATTTATGAGATAACCTTTAATAAAGTACAACGTTTTGTTCTTTCAGAAGATTTGGTTGAGTATCTTTATTGTAGTAGGTTGGGTTGAGGAAACGAAACCCAACAGCCCAGGATATTTGTGTTGGGTAACGCTTGCGCTCTACCCAACCTACGCGCTTTTCACCATTTTAGGTGTGTCAAGCCATTGCCGTGCCCGGGCAGTTTTGACATCCCCTTCCAACCCAAGGGAGAGAAAAAGAATATTGGGTTCCAGTGCCTTTGGAAATTGCCTGGAAAGCAGAAATTCACAATGCCATGGTTCATGCTAACATTAGTATATCCCGTTTGGCTAGTCAGCTCCATGTGGACAAAGACAGGGTGAAACGACTCTTAAATCCTCGTTGTCGAGTGGATCAATTACTCGCAGATAAAGCTCTCCATGCCATCTTTAATTCAGCCCAGCCAACTTTTGATTTCCCTAAGCTATTATAGAACAGCTAGAACTTTTGCCCCCGTAAAGTTGTGATATCCTTATTTGTATTGGGCGATCGCCTAACAATACCCGATTAAAAATAATACAATTGGTTACAACCTCTTATAAACATATTGTCCTCGATAACCAGGGTGTGGCGCTGATTGCAGATACCCCCATAAAGGTTATCGAACTGGTTCAGAGCCACTTAGCCTATGGCTGGAGTCCAGCGGAACTTCACTTTCAGTTCCCGCACCTGAGTCTGGGGCAAATCCACTCAGCCCTAGCCTACTATTGGGACCACAAGCAGGAGCTTGACCAGGAAATTGAGCGACGGGCACAAAGAGTCGAGCAAATACGCTCCCGGACACCTGTGCCCCCTATTGTCGAACGCTTGCGTACCCAAAGGTCTCACTCATGACTCTGGCCTACATGATGGACCAACATATCCCACGAGCTATCACCAATGGTCTTCGTCACTCCGGTATCGATGCGCTGACCGCTTATGAGGACTCCAGCCATGAGCTGTCAGACCCTGCTCTTCTCTCAAGAGCCACACAGCTTCAGCGAGTCCTCTTCACATTCGACGACGACCTGCTAGTTGAGGCCCATCATCGTCAACAGAATAACATCTTTTTCTTTGGATTAGTCTACACGCGCTTTTCCAGCCTGGTTATCACACAGTGCATTAAAGACCTGATTATTCTGGCACAGGTAGCTCAACCCCACGAGGTCAACAATCAAGTCATCTACTTACCCCTATAAAGACAATGAGGAATTTTTCATGAAAATCAAAGCAGTTATCTGGCAAGAAGACGATGTGTGGTGTGGTTCAGTACCAGCACTACCAGGCTGCCACACTTGGGGCGAAAGTAAAGAACATCTTTTAGAAATGCTAAAGGACGCTATTGAAGGCTGGCTAGAAGTGGCTACTTATGAGACGATTTAAGATAAAGCCGAAAAATCTCTCCCCCTCTCTCTGCGCCTCTGGGCCTCTGTGTGAAACAATAGTGCATTATGGCTAAATTTGTTTTTATCACAGGTGGAGTAGTCTCCAGTATCGGAAAAGGAATAGTGGCAGCCAGCTTAGGAAGACTGCTCAAATCTCGGAACTATTCCGTCTCTATTCTCAAACTGGACCCCTATATTAACGTAGATCCAGGAACCATGAGTCCCTTCCAACACGGAGAAGTCTTCGTTACAGACGATGGAGCAGAAACAGACTTAGACTTAGGACACTACGAACGGTTCACCGACACTCCCATGTCCCGTCTCAATAGCGTCACCACCGGTTCTATTTACCAAGCAGTCATTAACAAAGAACGACGGGGGATGTATCAAGGTTCAACAGTGCAGGTTATTCCCCACATTACCAACGAGATTAAAGCAAGAATCCATCGCGTCGCCAAAAACACTAATCCCGATGTAGTCATCACGGAAATTGGTGGTACAGTAGGGGATATCGAATCCCTCCCCTTTCTAGAAGCTATCCGTCAGTTTCGCAAAGACGTGGGGCGCAATAATGTCGTCTATATGCACGTCACCATGCTACCCTGGATTGAGACAGCAGGGGAGATGAAAAGCAAACCCACCCAACACTCCGTCAAAGAACTGCGTTCCATCGGTATTCAACCAGATATTCTAGTCTGTCGCAGCGATCGCCCCCTCAAACAGGGAATAAAAGAAAAAATCTCTGAGTTCTGCGACGTTTCCGTCTCAGCGGTAATTGAATCCAGAGACGCTAGTAGTATTTATGAAGTTCCTCTCATTTTAGAAGAAGAAGGATTAGCACTACAAGTTCTCAACTTGCTCAATTTAGAACAGCGAGAACCGGATTTACAAGAATGGCAAACTTTGGTACAACGGATGAATGCACCTCAGGGTGCTCTAGAAATAGCCATTGTGGGTAAATACGTCCAGTTGAGTGATGCTTATCTCTCCGTGGTGGAAGCTTTAAGTCATGGAGCGATCGCCCTCACTAAAGAAATCAAAATCCGTTGGGTTAGCGCCGAAGACATAGAAACGGAGGGTGGGGAAAAGCACTTAAAAGGGGTTCAGGGTATTTTAGTACCGGGAGGTTTTGGCGTTCGCGGGGTGGACGGAAAAGTGATGGCGATCCAATATGCTCGTCAGGAGAAAATTCCCTTCCTGGGCTTGTGCTTAGGCATGCAATGTGCTATTATAGAGTGGGCTAGGAATGTAGCTAAATTAGAAGATGCCCATAGTTCAGAATTTAGTTCTGATACTAAACATCCTGTTATAAACCTCTTACCAGAACAAGAAGATGTGGTGGACTTAGGGGGAACTATGCGCCTGGGTTTATGTCCCTGTCGTCTTTTACCCAACAGCCTCGCCTATTCCCTTTACGGCAAGGAAGTGATTTACGAACGTCACCGCCATCGTTATGAATTTAATAATGCATACCGTAACTTATTATTAGACACAGGGTATCTTATTAGCGGTGCTTCTCCCGACGGGCGGTTAGTGGAAATGGTGGAATTACCAGACCATCCCTTTTTTATCGCTACCCAGTTCCACCCCGAATTTCGCTCTCGTCCCAACAATGCCCACCCTTTATTTTTGGGGTTTACCAAAGCAATTACCAATTCCTAGTTTCGTAGGGTGGGTAATTGGGACAACGTTTGGTACCCTATTACGAGAGTAAATTGATTATTGCCCACCAAACCCTAAATCCCTTTATCAAATTATTTTTGGAGTCAAGCAATGAATTCTGTAGCAACTCAGCCCTATGTTTCGGAAAATCAAGATATTCTCCCCATCACTATCCCAGAAGCTCAGACTAAATTGACTGACATAGTTGAAAGGGTACACAATAAGGATGAGCGGATTATTTTAATTCAAGATGGGAAGGAAATGGCTGCAATTATTTCCATGGAGGCATTTTCGTTTCTAGAACAAATGATTCACAAGATGGAGGATGAGATGGATAGAAGGGCTATTCTTGAGGCGAGAAATCAAAGAGCAGGCAATATTACCCTCGAAAAACTGAAGCAAGAACTAGGTTTATAAGGTAATCAGGTGACTTACATTGTAGAAATTGTACCTGCTGCACAACGACAGATTAAAAAGCTAACTCCACCTATCCAAGCACAAATCATCCAAAAGTTGGAGGAACTGAGATTGGATCCTCGCTCTCCCGACGTCAAGAAAATGATGGGAGAAGATAATACTTACCGTGTTAGGATGGGGGCGTATCGTATTGTCTACGAAATTTACGATGGTTTGCTTCTGGTAATTGTGGTTCAGATTGGACACCGTCGGGAAGTTTATCGAAAAAAATAAAATAATATATTCACAGAGGGACAATAGTTTGAGTTTTGGGATCCATGGCGTCTGTGAAGTTATAGCATCGATTGTAAAGAGAGTCTTCGTTTGCGCGCTGTCGGATACGTTGACGAATAGCAATGCTTATAGTCATGACTCGGCAATCAAGCGAGCGTTGAGGAGGGTGAAGATGCGATCTAGTTCTGTGATACCAATGAGTTCAGCGGTTTCTTCTGGGGTAAGGGTGCTATTTTTTTTGCCCTCCATAAGAGTTTCAAAACGGATTTGAAGTTCTTAGAGATTGATTCCCCTAATTCTCTGAATTTCAATCCCCATTTCAACCCAGGAAGATGGTTAACAACATTATATTGGTGTTTCACGCAGAGGCGCAGAGGCGCAGAGAGATTCGTAGGTTGGGTTGAGGGACGAAACCCAACATTTTCATCCCCATTCTACAGTTTCATGTTCTTTGTTTTAGTTGTTCCATCAGAAATAGCGAAGTAATACCTAGTATTCTCCCCTGTTAAGTCAGCTTCTTCCAAATTAGCACCTAAAAAACTTGCATCGTCAATATTGGCATTTTTTAGATTTGCTTGGCACAAATCTGCGTTATCAAACTTAGCACGAGTTAAATTGGCTCCTTCTAGGTTACAGTTTTGTAAGTTGGCAGAAATGGCGGTCGCCTCCGATAAATCAGCTTCTTTGAATATAGTAATATATTCGGTAATCTTATCTTCTATATCATAATATTATTAATAATAATTAATTAATATTAGCATAAAGTTTATCATACTTCTTCTTAACAGAGGATTTGTTATAATAATATCCTATACTCTCGGTTAAATTAGCTTGGCAGAGTTTGGCTTTGGTAAAGTTTGAATTGTAGATATTAGCTCCTTTTAGATTAGCTCCTTCAAGATTAGCACTGGAGAAATTAGCGGAGCGAGCATCAGCATCCTTTAAATCAGAATTAGAGAGGATAGCAGCGCTAAAATTAGCACTCTTAAGATTAGCTTCACCTAGTTTAGCACCTTTGAGGTTGACATTGGCGAAATTAGCACTCTGTAAGTCAACTTCACTCAAATCAACTCCTTCTAAACTGGGTACATAGGTTTCCCGTTGGCGAAATTGATTCCAACCTTTAACCCCTCCATTACCAGCTTTTAACAATCTCACAGCCCGCTCAGTAGTCATTGTTAGTTTATTTTCCGTCACTTCTTCCCTGTCTGTTTCCTCTAACTCAATAGCGTAGGGATCCGACAAAACCTCGTAAGCTTCATTTAATTCCTGTGGTATTTCATTAGAATGATATTCTGCTGCTCGTTTCTGATAGGCAGTTTTTATCTCCTCCTTCGTTGCAGTAGGTTCAACTCCTAAAATCTCGTAATAATTCATGAATAACTCCTTCTCCCGTCCGTAGGACGAGGGTATCTATAGTTTCCGTGAGCGATAGCACCTTTTTTAAAATATCTCTCCCTATTCATATCCTAAACACAAAATTTAGATATTTACCAAAAAATTCTGTTAATATACAAAAGATACTGCCAACTACCTCACCAATATTGCTACCCAGTTCCATCCCGAATTTCGCTCTCGTCCCAACAATGCCCACCCCTTATTTTTGGGGTTTACCAAAGCAGCTAAGGTGTCTTAGTTTCAGGTAACAATTGCTATACCATTTTCTTCCCAAGCTATAATATACCAAAGTCAGCGGTAGGGTGCTACTGCACTGTCTTGGTGCGCTTTGCACCGCAAAGTCAAAGAATTGGGATTAGATTTATGAAGTGGCAGGAAGTTATTGAACATCCATCTTTGCGAGATTTACCATTCAAGATTGAACTAAATGAGCATGGAAAAATAGAAATGAGTCTCGCTTCTAATCGTCATGGTCGCCTCCAAGGGAAAATATACTCGCTTCTGGGCCAGTATGGGTACCAGGGAGAATTATACCTGGAATGCTCAATCAATACGAAAAAAGGTGTCAAAGTAGCGGATGTAGCATGGAGTTCTCAAGATTTCTTTAATCAATATGGAGAAATAACCCCTTTACCAGTATCTCCGGAAATTTGTATAGAGATATTATCTCCATCCAATTCTAAAGGGGAAATGAATGAAAAAATCTCTCTTTATCTAGCTCAAGGTGCTAAGGAGGTATGGCTGTGTGATAATGAGGGAAATATTGAGTTTTATACCTCTGAAGGTGTCAGGTTGAAATCTCCTCTCCTCCATGACTTCCCCAGGAGACTGTAGGTGACTTATCCACCACCCTCAATTAACTCGGAAATAGTAGTGAGCAACTCCGCCTCCGAATAAGGCTTAGTAAAGTAGGCGATCGCCCCCAATTCTTCTGCCAACCGTCGGTGTTTTTCGCTTTGACGGGAGGTTAAAATCACCACTGGAATCTTCGACAAAGCAGGATCTGAGGATAGGTGGCTCAAAACCTCAAAACCATTCATCCGGGGCATTTCTAAGTCGCAAACCATGAGGGAAACCCCAGGAGAATGGTGCAATTGCTCCAGGGCTTCAACCCCGTCAGCAGCTCGAAAGACCTGATAACCATGTTTCTCTAAAGTCAGAGTTAGGGTTTGGCGAATGCTCATAGCGTCATCTACCACCAAAACCCGTTTCAAATTCCTGGGTTGCAATCTTTTCAACTCTTCCTTTGGTTCCCCAGGAGACGGGGTGAGGAAATATTGAGGTTGTTGTGGTAATACTCTCCTTGTCGTACTTTCCTCTTGCTGCTCTTGCAACTGTACCAAAACCCCACTATCGATAACCAAAGCAAGACCACCATCCCCTAAAACAGTACAGCCGCACACATATGGGGGAGGTGCGATAGTTTTACCCACAGGTCTAATGACCAGTTCCTGTTCTGCTATAATTTCGTCAACTTCTAAAGCTATCAGTTTTGTCTCACCTCGCAATAAAAGCAAGGGAGCAGCCTTATTTAAGAGCTTCTTCTTTTCCTGTAGCACACCGTTAGCAGAACGATTATAATGCATGAAGTCGGATATTTTGCGCACCCTCAACAGTTCAGAATTGTCACCAGTACCCCAATAAAATACTTGGCTCTCTTCTATTTGAGCCCTTTGGGCAGCATTGGGCAAAATTATTTTTTCAATGGTTTCTAAGAGCAAGGCATAAACATGGTCCCCCGCTCTAATTACCAGTAATTTAGCAGTAGTCATAGAAAAAGGAATTTGTAATATAAATGTGGTGCCACCGTAAACATTTGGTTGTACTTTCACCGAACCTTGGAGTGCCTCAATTTGACTCCGGACAATATCCAACCCCATACCCCGTCCAGAAATCTCGCTCACTTTAGCAGCAGTAGAAAACCCCGGTTGAAATAACAGCGCTGTCAGTTCCTCCTGAGTTGGGACTGTACCCCCGTCAGGTACAAGCCCCATTTCCATCCCGCGACGGCGAATTTTCTCGAAATTCAACCCCGAGCCGTCATCTCGCACTTCAATAATCGCCTGAGAACCTTGGTGATAACCATAGATTCCAATCAAACCTCGTTCCTCTTTTCCCTTTTCCCTTCGGATCTCAGTGGATTCAATTCCGTGGTCAAAAGCATTGCGTACCAACTGTAACAAAGGTGCATAGAGCTTTTCTCCTATGGCTTTATCCACCAACACCTGACTTCCAGTAATGCGAAAATCCACCAGTTTGCCGTAAACTTTAGCCAGTTTTGCTATCATGTCTGGAAAGCTATTTAGGAGATTCCCCAATGGGATCATCTGTGCTTCTTGTAAATCATCCCTGACGCTGGAGAGCAGGCGCTGTTGCTTCTCGAAAGTTATAAACTGTTCATTGGTAAGCCAATTAATCGCCGAGGTTGCTTTTTCCAGTTTAGCGGTTTCTTGCAAAGCTGTGTGCAACTGCAAATGGAAGTCTGTATAGCGATCTAACTCCAACGCATCAAAATTCCCTTTCTTTACCGTGGCGATTTCATTGTTCTCTATTTGAGACGCTTTGTTGTATTTCAATTGATTGAGAGTTTGTTTATGCTGTTCCAAGCACGAGAATAATTCCTGCACTGCTACTTTAATCTTTTCTTCCTGCAAAGCTTGGCGATTTTGGTTAATCAGTAGTTCCCCAGTTAGATAGTTAAGCCGTTGCAATTCTCTCACTTCTACCTGCACGTATTGGGTAATATTATTTTCTTGTTTGACGTGGTCATTTTTCTCAATTGTAGCCGGAATCTCTTCTACTGTTACTTCTTTTTCTTCTTCCCCAATTTCTTGACTTTCCTCTATCTTATCTCCTAATGTTTCGCTTAAACTCAAATTATCTCCACCCCAAATTTGCTCTAATATTTCTTCCTCCCTCCTATCATTCCTATCTACAAGTAAATTTTGTAATTTACCTGATTCTAACTGCTGCTTTTCATCCTTACTCAGAGGAGGAAATTGTTGATATTGTTTTGCGATTTGCTTAATTCTCTGACTGTGAGATTTAATTATGCTCAAGTCTGCTTTAAATTTAGCCACTAGGAGGAGAGCAGATAAAATCCACCAATAGCGATACAATTCCAGGCTTTTACTTTCTCCCTCATCTTGAATAAATTGGCGAAATTTACCCAACCAAGCCTTAATATAGTCTAAATCGGTGTCAACGACAATAACCTCCTGTTCCTCCCTCGCCACCAATAGTTCTAAAGACAGATTATTGATGGGAATTGCCAACTCATGGTAAAACCAACCTAAAATGTAATCTATTGCTCTCAAGTAGGACTGGACTGCATGGGGTTTTAATGGCTTGGTGTTGCTTTTCGAGTCTCCCCCGGCAATAAAATGAGCTAAATCTGACCGTTCCTGTTGTAAGGATTTCGGATATAGTTCTCTTATATATGGAAGTACCCCCCCTTTTTCTGTTTCTATCTGTTGTAGCATTGCGGAAGGTTCCACTCCCCTGGAGCGATCGCCCCTTAATACTGCGTCCCGTGCCCGTTGCAAGTCAGCTAAAGCAACGGAAGCAATTTCCATTACCTCTGCATTGGGAGTATCTAAAGCAGTCAAGATAGTGGTGGCAATTTCTCTAAATCCCGGCAAATTTAAAGATTCTCCCAAACCGACAAATACTTCCGCTTGCTCACGCAAAGTAGCCTCTACTTCCCCCACATTCCCCCTAGCAATAGCAGCAGCAATCTTCTCCAGTCGTTCCTTTACTCCCTTTTCAAAGATAGATTGAGTCACGTCAAATCCCAACTCTTCCGAAGAAGGGATATGAGATTGGTTGCCAAAACTATCCCCCAGGATGGCTTGTAATTTAGCAAAAACGGCAGCAGAGCGTTCTAAAACCTCCTCTTTGTCAATCTTGCTCTTAGTGATTTCAGCCATTACTGGTAAGCGCAAGCATTCATAAGCTTCCAGCAGCAGGGAGTGGAGTTCAGAATCGATAACTAGATCCGGGTTATAAAGACTTTGAAAAATATCTTCCAGAGAGTGGGCGACTGCGGTAATTGTCTCCAATTCCAGATTGGCAGCTCCTCCTTTAATAGTGTGGGCAGCCCTTATGATTTCATGCACTGTAGCCTTGCTATGGTCTTCCTGGAAGGTGAGTAGCTTTTGTTCTATTAAGTTTAATAACTCCTGTGCTTCACTCAAAAAGTAGGTATGAACTTCCTCGCGAATTTTTGGATCTTCAATCATTTTTATTAGTTATTTTTGGTTGCTTATTTTAGATTTAATTTCTAATATAGCACGTACCATATTTTTTATCATAAACTTAACTAAGTAATGTTTATAGGTTTTTATGGAGGCAACGAAAACCAACAGTCCCGGAGATTTTTGTTGGGTAACGCTTACGCTCTACCCAACCTACTCATTGCTACCACTTGCTTTCGCCTACACTGGTTCAATTTACCTTAAAGCGATCGGCGGTGACGAGAAGTTCTTCAGCCATTTGCAGCAAATCCTTGAAAGAAGCCGATATTTGCAAAGACTCAGTGGAAGTTTTGTCGGCAATTTGAGCCACCCCATTCATCACTTTCGTTACTTCTTCCGATCGCTCTTTGTGTTGTTGAGTCCCTTGGATAATTCCTACCACCGAGCGCTCTATTTGAGCCGTAGCAGCGACGATTTCATTCAGACTTTCCCGTGTCAAGTTCACCAGATTGGTTCCTTCCACTACCTGCTGAATGCCCAAATCCATTGCTGCTGCCACTTCCATGGTGGACTCTTGGGTTGAGGCTACCAACTTTTCAATCTCGGAGGTAGCAGCAGCAGACTGACGGGAGAGGGAACGGACTTCGTCCGCCACCACCGCAAAACCTTTCCCGTACTCCCCTGCTCTCGTAGCCTCAATTGCTGCATTGAAAGCCACCACGTTGGTTTGGGTAGCCAAGTCAGCAATCAACCCCACTGCTTTGGAGATTTTATTGGCGGATTCGCTCAGTTGCTTAATCTTTTGACTGGTTTGGGAAACAGTTTCCCGAATCAACTGAATCCCCTGTACAGTCTGATTCATGGCTTCATCCCCCGACTCTACGGTGCGGTTCGCCTGCTGGAGGGCATTTTCCACCAACTGAGCATTGGCGATGGCTGCTTCAGTAGAATTAACCATCTCCTTTATTTTACCTAAAGCAACGCCAATCTCTTGGAACTGAACAGTAGCCTGTTCTGTGAGTTGCACCAGAGAAATATCGCTCTCTTGAGATGTTGTGGCAACTTTACGAGCAGCTTCCTGAAACTGGAGCAAAATTTTGCTCAAGCTCTGGAGAGTATTGTTATAAGCCCCGGCGATGGTACCCAACTCATCATCTGTAATGGGTGCCCGTACCGTCAAATTCCCGTCCAAAGCTGGTCTGACGGCAGTTAGAAGCCCAATAGCTCGCGATTGCAATAATTCCTTAGCTGCTTTTTCCTGGGCTACCGCTGCTGAAAGGAGCTGGGATTTTTCCTCTAGTTCTTGGAGGGTTCTTTGCACCTCTAATGCCAAACAAAATTGAGCGGCAACATCCTTGCTAAACTCAATTTCCTCTGATTTCCATTCTCGCGGACCACTGCATTGGTGAATACAGAAGAAACCCCACAGTTCTTCTCCTTGCAGCAGGGGAACAATTAAGTTGGCCACTACGTCCAACTGAGCTAACACCTCCCTATGGCAATCTGCCAAACCCGCATTATGAATGTCGGCGATGGCTTGTACTTCCCCCTGACGGTATTTTTCCACATAATCCCCAAAACAGTGGTCGTGAATTTGTACTGCCATAGTAGAAGCATAGGCTGGATTTTTATCTTCCGCCACAAATTCCCCGTCGTCGTAGCCTGAGTTGGGATAGAAGCGAAATACTCCCACCCGATCGCATTGAAGCAAAGCGCGAATTTCCCGAACCGTGATGCTAAACACCTTTTCTGGTTCCAGAGATTGCAGGATCCGAGTGCTGATGCGGGAGAGAGTTTGCTCTTTGGCAGCTAAATATTCCAGCTGAGACTTTTGGGCTTCAGTCTCCTGAAGAATTTCTGCTTGTTTCAAGGCTAAACCCAACTGAGCCCCTATTTGCTTCATCCATGTTACTTCCCCATCTTCCCATGCCCGGGTTCCGTCGTGCTGATAAACACCGAATATCCCCCAGAGTTGGTTCCCAGCAAAAATGGGGGCCACAATATAGGCTTTCACCTGGAATTGCTCTAAATACTCCAAATAGCAGTCGGTAAAATTTGCCCGGTAGATATCCTCCACCACAAAGGTTTCTCGATAGCGAAACCTTCCACCGCCAGTTTCCTGTAAATAAGTATCTGTCACTCGATAGTTCTTGGGTCTGCCATTTTCCTCACTTCCGGCTAAAACACCTATTCCTTCGCAATCACTAATATTTTCCCCAATCATATTCTCCTCTCGTTCCACCAGGGACACCCAGCCGCTCCCCATAGACTCAGCCACAAATTGACCGCTCCAATCCGCATTAAAGCGATAAATAACCACCCGGTCTGCTTTTAAAAGGGATCGCACTTCCTGGGTAGTAAATTTAAAAATAGTCTCTATGTCTACCGACTGGCGGATACGTTGGATTAATTGGTTAGTCGCTTCCTTCCCCTCTGTTAGCCTTTGTATTTGCAACTGGAATTGGGACCGTTCCACTGCCAGTTCCAATTCTTTCCCCACTAGGTTCAGGAGACCGATTTCCATTTCCTCCCACCGACGCACTTCATCGCATTGCTGCACCACCAATAAGCCCCAGACTGGCTCCCTCAGCATTATGGGGATACTGAGACAGGCTTTCACCTGAAATCCTTCCAGGAGTTGGGATTGATAGGGGGTAATATTCTCCTGGACGTTGATAGGAATGGCGGATTGTGTGCCATAATCATCTCGGTTGTCTAAGCCAAAGGCAGTGGCAGTGATAGTTTCCCCCAAAGCAGGTCTCCACCCCATGGTTTTGGCTTCCGCCAGGACTTCTCCCTGATCCGCAGAATTAAAGCGATAGATCAGAGCGCGATCGCAGCCAATTCTGGTTCTGATGTCCCCGACTACATCGTCGAGCATCGTTTCCAAGTCGCGAGCGCGGCGTATTGTCCCTCTTATTTGCCTCAACTGCTGTTGCAGACTTTGCAGCCACTTTCCTTCTTCCTTTATGAGATCGAGGGGATTGATTTCCTTTTCTTCTTGCTCTTCTCTTCCATCTCGAGAAAGTTCTTGTTTAATAGTACCTTGAATCAAACTCTTCATAGTTAACTGCTCCTATCCATTAACGCCCTGTCTCCCCAAGCGGTGGATTCCAGAATAGCCACTGGCTCCAGGTTGAGAATCGTTTTTTTGTCATCGTTGATGAAATATCCCTCTAAGAAAGAGTATAGTTCCCCTGGGAATAATCCAGTGGCGGAAGATTTCATTTCCCTCCGGAATAGCCACTCAAGATCCACAAGTTCTCTTACCAATAAACCCAGATATTTTCCCCTTGCTTGAATGACAATAGCCATGTGCTTATTACCAGAATCCCCTTGTAAACCCACCAAATGTTCCAGATCCACCCACCACAGCATTTCTCCCCGCCAGTTATATAAACCCAGCACGGAAACAGGCACTTCGGGAACTGGTAAAATAGCGGTCAAGGAGATTTGCAATACCTCTGCAATGTAGTTAACAGGAATTGCCCCTATATACTTAATGCCTAATTCAAACAGGACAAATCTTTCCTTGTCCTCCTCAATATAAGTTGTTGACTCTGGTTCAGACATTTGCTAATTTTTGCACCGTGGTGATTAATTCTTCCCGGTTTACCGGCTTAGTTAGATAAGCATCCGCCCCTAACATCTCTCCCCACATTTTATCTACATCAGTGTTTTTGTTCGAGCAGAGGATTACCGGAATGGTTTTGGTCTCAGGTTCATCCTTCAAATCTTTACACAATTCAAACCCACTTTGTCCTGGCAGCATGATATCCAGCAAAATAGCATCGGGCTTCATTTGGGTCAGTTTTTCTTTCGCTTGCTCCACGCTTGTAGCTTCAATCACCCTAAAACCAGCCTGTTGTAAGTAACTTTTACTGGTGGCTAAATCCGCTAATCCATCTTCAACAATTAATACAGTGTTCATGAAATCTCCAAAATTTTAGCTCATTTGCTCTACTCTATTCTAGCCTCGTTCAGTTTGGCAGTAATTTAGTAAGCAACTTTTTAGTATTTCTCCAAAGTTCAGCGCGCCAAGGCGCTAAGGCGCAAAGGGACGCAATTACACCCCGACTGCGGGATAGCACCGTCTCCTCCCCATCCTTCGCTGTCTTTGCGTCTTTGCGTGACCAAATTTCTTGGAAACTTTATAGCATAAAGACATTATTCTAAACATACTTAGCAAGAGTTGCCAAAAGCTTTTTGGGTTGTATGGGTTTGCTGATAAAATTAGATGCCCCCACCATTTTAGCCCTAACTCTGTCCACTAAACCATTCTTTCCTGTGATAATTATTATAGGAGTAGCCGCTAAGACAGAAACCCGTCTCACCTGAGAACAAATTTCGTAGCCGTTAGCCACTGGCATGATTAAATCTAGGAGAATGAGATTTGGTCTATACTCTATTAGCATGGGAATTGCTTCTAGGGGATCTTGAATGCTAATAAACCGATAGCCAGCCTGGGTGATAATCTCTTTGAGAAGCTGACACACCTGAGGGCTATCGTCTATGCCAGCTATTAAAGCACTGGTCTTCCTTTTCTCTGTTTGAACATCAGAAGTAACCTTTCCCAAGGTCACGGGTAAAGGCAAGTCCGTAACTTCTACCAGAGAGATCATCCCTTGGTCAATATAAGAAACTAAGGATTTAGTCAAAGGCAAAACACTTTGCTTCATTCTCACAGATAAATCTGACAATGTCCACTTGCCAGTAAGTACATTTGCCCAAATATTATAGACACGTTCTGGTAATTTTTGGCGAAGTTTTTTCGGTTGGCATAAAATTGGTGCTTTATGGGGAGATATCTGCTGTAAACCAGCATCGCACCAAGCTTGCCAAGTTTGGCGAACCTCTTGTTCTTGATGAATAAAATTTTCTATATTGTCCTGAGTGAGATACAACTTGAGAACTTTCTGCTCTTCTCTTTGTATTTTGGACAGTAACGATGATTCCCCAGAAAAAAATGCTTGCTGAATGATGTCAAATAACAGTTCTTTGATGGTACTATTTAGTAGGGCAGTAATTTGCACGAATGTAATCCGATTGTGCTAATATAATGAATCAAGAGCTTTATACTGCCAAAAATCAATGTTAAAATCTGAGGGACGAAACCGGAGCTTATTAGCTTCAATATCGGGACAATAGGTACTCATTTGTCGGAACCAACGTCGCACGGGATGAAATCCTCCTACTGCCCAAATAATCTGACCTCGTCGATAATAAAATGTCCATTTTGTCAAAACATTGTTCAATTCCAGTTTTCCCGAGAACTTCATCCGACTACAGGCGTAAAAATAGTCTATAATTTGTTTCATGGTAAATTGTGTTTTTCCCTGAATCACCCATCAACACCATAATTATTGAGGTTAAAATGATTATAAGCTATAAATTGGGAGAAGGCAGATGAAACGGAATCGATCTGAATACTATAACCAAAACCAAAAAAGAAGTTCAAAATTTTCTTCTGTTGGGGGTTTTTTAAATTATACCACCATAGCTCTTTTGTGCGCTATTTTCATCTTGGGAGTGGGAGTTGGTATCGGTTTTAGCTCAACAGTCACTACTGATGCAACGAATGTAGCCAATCGGGAATTTATTGATCGCAGCGCTCCCAATGCGGAACTGTGTGTACAATACGGAGCCAGTGCTATGGTTACGGATATGCGGGTTTTCCTCACGCTGAACCCTTTTAATGTCTATGTCACACAGGTTTTACAGGTCCTCTAGAGGGTTCCCCCCAAATTAACTGTGTTTATCAGAATAGTGCTGCTGGCAACTTATTTCTAGATCGCAATGGGGATATCCCCAGGGAATCAGAAAATTTCTAAAGGAGAAAACTCGCCAAATGTGTGGCATTGTTGGCTATATCGGCACCCAACCTGCAAGAGAGATTTTGCTGTCTGGGTTAGAAAGACTGGAATATCGAGGTTATGATTCGGCGGGTATAGCAACTATCTTAGAAGGGGAAGTCCGCTGTGTGCGCGCTCAAGGCAAACTTGATAACCTGCACGAAAAACTCCAAGGAGTTGTAAATACCGCTCAAATTGGCATCGGACACACCCGCTGGGCAACTCATGGTAAGCCTGAGGAGTATAATGCTCATCCCCACATGGATACTGCCAATAAAGTAGCGGTGGTGCAAAATGGCATTATTGAAAACTATCTGGAGTTGCGGGAAGAACTGCAAAAGAAAGGATATGAATTTCGTTCCGACACCGATACAGAAGTAATCCCCCACCTCATTGCTGATTTTTTAACTATACCAGGAATGGAATTACTGGTAGCAGTGCAAAAGACAATTGAACGCTTATCAGGAGCATTCGCTCTGGCTATTATCTGCGCTGATTATGCCGATGAATTAATTGTAGTTCGTCAGCAGGCTCCCCTTACCCTGGGTTTTGGACAAGGAGAATTTTTCTGTGCCTCCGATATTCCCGCTTTAGTACCCCATACAAGAGCTGTACTCACCCTGGAAAATGGGGAAATGGCTAAACTGACTCCTTTGGGGGTGGAAATATATAACTTCCAGGGGGAACGCCTGAAAAAGGTACCTCGCACTCTGGACTGGAATCCTGTCGTGGTGGAAAAACAGGGGTTTCGCCACTTCATGCTTAAGGAAATCTACGAACAACCCTCCGTAGTGCGCACTAACTTGGAAACCTACCTCAATTCTACTTGGGTAGCTCAAGATAATCCTGATTTCAGCCCCATTAATTGGAACATGTGGTCGCAACTGTTAGATAATGTGGAACAAATCCAAATTATTGCCTGCGGTACCAGTTGGCACGCTGGTTTGGTGGGTAAATACCTCTTGGAGACATTAGCTGGTATTCCCACTAGAGTAGAGTATGCCTCAGAATTTCGCTACGCTCCCTCTCCTCTCATTCCTAATACCCTCACTATTGGGGTTACTCAATCAGGAGAAACGGCGGATACCTTGGCAGCTTTGGAAATGGAAAAACACCGTCGGAGTAATCCCCGTCTCCTGGGGATTACTAATCGAGGTGATAGTACTATTACCCATATAGTAGATCAGATTATCCACAACCATTCCGGGATAGAAATTGGGGTGGCAGCGACGAAAACCTTTACCGCCCAATTGATGAACTTTTACTGTCTTGCTCTGGATTTGGCTTATAGACGTTCCTATTTGCCCCATGGTCAAATTGAAGCAATTATCAACGGTTTGCGTCAATTACCCAGCCTGATAGAACAGATTTTAGAGAGTACTGAGGAGTGTATTGAGGAATTAGCCCACCAGTTCGTGGAAACTCAAGATTTTATCTTTATTGGACGAGGGATTAATTTTCCCATTGCTTTGGAAGGGGCATTGAAACTGAAAGAAATCAGTTATATTCACGCAGAAGGTTATCCAGCAGGGGAGATGAAACACGGACCAATTGCTCTTTTGGATGCGAAAGTTCCGGTGGTGGCGATCGCTATGCCCGGAGCAGTCTATGAAAAGGTCATTTCTAATGCTCAGGAGGCAAAAGCTAGAGATGCTCGTTTAATTGGGATTACAGCTATAAATGAGACACCACGGGAACCAGAGCAAATCTTTGATGACTTATTACCAGTTCCAGCAGTAGATGAGTTGCTTTCTCCCATACTGACGGTTATTCCCTTGCAGTTAATGGCTTATCATATTGCGGCACGACGGGGTTTAGATGTGGATCAGCCCCGGAATTTGGCTAAGTCCGTGACGGTGGAATAAGGGTAGGGTGGGCAATGCCCACCCCTATCGGGCACCCCCCTCACACTCTGATCCCCCCGCGTAGCGGGGGGTTGGGGGGTATCTACTGGTAACTGCTATAGACGCACTATACTTCTTAAAGGGGTAGGAAATTAGCCTGAAAAACAATATCATTGTAATCCAAGTCTCCACCTTCTGGTAAATCTTCAAAATCGAAGCTGTTATTTCCTAATAGGCGAATATGATCCGTATTGTCAACATTAGCTGAGAGATAGGTAAAGTAAATATCCGACGTATCCCCATTTAACGCTTCCTCAATGGTTCCATTTAAAATTATGAATGGTGCATAAAGTGACCCTCCTTCTAAGGTAGTTTCTAAGCCTTCACCATTGCGATCCAAGGTGAATCCTCGTGTTGCCTCCTGACTTACTGCCACGGCTGCCTGAGCTTAACCAGTATCCCCTGGATTTAATAATTGACCCGTGATAGGATCCCTCACAGTGCCTTGAATGTTTTCGATTTGATAGAAACCTACTACATTATCAAAAGCTGCTTCGCTCCTGACAACAGGAAATTCCACTTGTACCTGGTTAGGAAAGGGTGTTAAATCGATGATTTCCTCTTCTTGAGAGTGATTAAAATTACTCTCCTCTCCTATTTGCACCTGGAAGATTACATCGTCAAAATATGAATTTACCCCACCTGGATTTTCTTCCCAATTAATTTGGAATACATTGTCTCCTGGTTGGGTAATTTGGACATGATTTTTGTTTTCAGGATTTGCTTCTGGTAACGAAAAGAAGACGTTATTGGTGCTTCCATTTAAAACCCCATCTTGGGTACCATTTTCTACTAGGTAGAAGAGGATACTAGGACTTCCTTCTAATAGGAGAGTGCGGTTAAAGTTTACTCCTTGAATCAACTCATCGGAGCGATCCGATAAAGAGGAGAAAATCACCTGACTTGCACTCAGGGCTGCTGTTGTGAAACCCTCTTCACCGGGAGCGATCCCGTTGACCCGGTTATTTTCATCCAGCGCAACCACCCCTACTTCATGTACCAAATTTGTGGTACTATCTAAACGAGTTAAGTTAAGGGGTGTTTCTCCTTGTCCTTCGATAACGAGATTATCATCGATTAATCGTAGCTCGTTCCTCCCGATAATGTTAACAGTAACAGTTCCAGTATCCGTACCCCCCTGTCCGTCACTTACGGTATAATTAAAGGTATCCGTAGCTGTTTCACCAGCACCCAGGTTTTCAAATTGTCCATTAGGATTATAGGTTATCTGGGTGCCATTGAAAATCACACTACCGATAGTGTTGGAACTGTCTATAGCAATGATAGAGAGGGTATCCTTATCTTCGTCCTAATCGTTGGAAACTAAATCCTCTTGGGGTATTACGATAGCAGTATCCTCGTCCGTGGTTACTTGGTCATCTTCAGCTTCCGGGGCAAAGTCATCGTTGAGGATAGTACCAGCAGCAGTAGGGTTGGTGAGGGTGATATCAGGATTATTTGTGGTTATCAGGATTATTTGTGGTTAAAGTAACCGTAAAATCCTCATCTTCTTCCAGAAGGGTTTCTCCCAGGACTCCTATATTAACAGTTTGGGTTGTTTCATTGGGAAGGAAGGTGATAACACCGTTGGGAAGAATTTGCAGGGTTTGGGTTGCTTCTACTGTTTGACTAGTAGCCACAGCGGTGGCGTTAACATCATTCCCAATCACCCTTGCTTCGATAACATTGTCCTGAGTAGGATTTAATCCGGGAATGGTTAAATTGTATTCCAATCCAAAGGGGGTGTCGGTTAAATCAGTCTCATCGATAGTTTGGACTAAATTTCCATCCAGGAAAAATTCTACCCGATCCACCTCAGCAGGGGATATGGGGGACTGGGTAAGTTGCACCGAGAGTTTCTGGGGATCTAAACTCAGCTCCGCAGAGTCGTTATCAATACCATCATCCAGCAAATCCAACTGCTCCAAATTTGCATCACTCCCAATACCGATGGCTCGGATTGATGCGTCAATCCCGGAAGGATCTAATGACACTCCAAATCGTAACTGCACCAAGTACTTTGAGAGGTATATCTTACCTGAGATAGACACTGCTCTTGTACTGGGATTGGATGATGTGGATCGCATTTTCCCAGAGAAGGAAGTTCATCAAGACTTTTTCGCCATGCTGCGAGGTTGGTATGAGTTAAGACAATATCGCCCAATTTGGCAAAAATTGCGGTTGGTGCTGGTTTACTCCACAGAAGTCTATATTTCCCTGAGGATCGAGCTGTCTCCTTTTAATGTGGGACGGGAAATCACTTTACCGGAGTTTGACTTGGAACAAGTGAAGGAACTGGCTCGGAGGAATGGACTGAAATGGGACGAAGATGAGGCACAGAAGCTCATGGAGGTGGTAGGTGGTTATCCCTATTTGGTGATGAAAGCATTCAACTATCTGAAAATCTATCCAGAGACTGATTTAGAGGAATTTCTGGCTAAAGCTCCTACAGAAGAGGGAATATATCGCGATCGCCTCCTGGAGCTTTTACAAGAACTCCAAAAACATGATGAAAAAAATGACCCAGATCACCAAAAGCTTCAAGCAATGAAAAAGATAGTTAACTTTTCCGACGGACCAGTAGCAGTAGAGTCCAAGTTATTGAGACAGCTGGATCGACTGGGATTGATTCGTATTGAAGGTAATCTCGCAAAACCTTGCAACCAGCTATATCGGGAGTACTTTCACCGTTGCTTAAATAAGGAGGAGTCAGCAACAAAATGAGGAGATATCAATTAGGGGGTTTTTTACCACCCCATAATCCAAACTATGTCGAGAGAGAAGCAGACCCATATCTCTATGAGAAGTTGAAAGCTGGACCTTGTACTGTAATTGATTTACTGCTTTTTGGTAGTTCAATAACGAAAAAGGCTTTTTATAAGGGAGTAGCTGAAGAAATGTTCCGTCTTACAGAACAAGACGAGCAGATTTTCAATACTTGGTGGAATAGTTACCCCTCTTCAGACTATAGTGGGTCTAAACTAACCCTTGATCCCCCCCAGCCGGAGCGGGTGTCCTATTCAAATACAGCAAAGTTAAAGACTTTTCTAGAAGAGGTATTATTGAAATCAGTCCAGGAAAAGATGTTCATTTTTATTGATGAAATCGATATGCTGTTGAGGTACACATTTACCCACGATGATTTTTTTTAATTTATCCACTATTGCTATCAGCAGCGTCCCCATAAACCCCAATATGATAACCTCAATTTTTGTCTCTTCGGAGTAACAGCCCCATCAGATTGGCTCCATAATATCTCTAACAACCCTTTTGATTATTGTGAAGTAATTCAGCTAAGTGAGTTCACCTTTCAGAAAGCTAAGGAACCTTTAATTTCTGTCTTGGCGAGAACCGTGGAACAGCCAGAAAAAGTTCTGAAAGAGATATTGTCCCAAACTGCTGGACAACCTTATTTGACTCAGTTTCTGTGTGCAAAAGTTCAAAAAGAGGGAGAAAAAAACCGAATATTGACGATTTATGCCGAAAACACTTCCCAAATCCTTTGATTACTAATGACCCACAATCTCATTTTAGCACAATTAAGCAACGCATTGAGCATATTTTTCAGGGGCGAATGGATTCAGAGATTCTCAAAAAAACATTCATACAAGGTAAAATAGAGTATAATAATAGTGTAGAATAAGGAGAATTGCTCCTAACCGGGTTGGTGGTTAAGCAGGGCAATGAATTAATACTACCTCCTCTTTACAAGTTGTCATTCCAGCCATTATTAGCTGAAGATATAAAGGATTTAAGAGAAACAGACAAATTAGGTCAGCAACGACAAGAGGCAACTCGCAGTGGCGTTATAACCAAAGGGAAAGGAAAACTCACAGCTTTAGTACCCAAGGTAAAATGGGACGAGGAAACCGAAATTGTCTTTGGTAAAACCATTTCAGCTCACCCCACCTTCTTCTTTTATCTTCCCTATGAACCTACTACTCCCCCAAAGAATGTGAAGTTTAAGTTGTTAAATGAAGAGGAACATGAGGTTTACACCACTTTGAAACAATTTAATAATCTTCCTGGGGTTGTGAGTATCAGTATCCCAGAAACTGCACCACCTTTAGAGGTGGGACAGAATTACTATTGGAGCCTATATTTTATTCATGATGACAAAAAACGCTCTCAAGATGATTATTTGAGTGGGTGGGTGAAACGAGTGGAACCCAGTTTAGCATTAAAGAGTAAATTAGCTACAGCAACAACACCATGGGAGCTACTACCATTCTATACAGAGGAAAGTCTGTGGATCGATGCTCTGAGTGCTTTAGCTCTGCTACGGAGGCACCCCTACAACCCTTCTATACAAGAGGTTCTTAGGCGATATCCCCTAAACCCGCCCCCTTCAAGAGGTTAACCCAATGACTTTCAGCTAAAATAGGGGACAAATCATCCGTTTTATTGTGAGACTGAATCGGTTGATATTCCCCTTGGAGGAGAAAACCAGCCCAGTAATAGGGATTTTGCCACTTGCGTTTTTCGCTGATTTCTAGTTGAGCAGCCCTGAGTGCAGCTGTGGGAGCAAACCCTTCTTGCAACATATTCTGGTAGAAAATCTCCATGAGTTTTGCTGTCGCCTCATCGTCTACCTCCCACAAACTAACCACCACCCTCCCAGCACCAGCATACATGAACCCTCTGGTTAAACCCACAATACCTTCCCCACGGCGCTCCTTTCCTGCTATGGTGTGACAAGCGCTAAGAACCACTAATTCTGCTGAGGAGAGGTTCAGGTTGAATATAT
>JACONB010000003.1:23167-36614 GCA_014323965.1 Prochloron sp. SP5CPC1
TTCTCTACTAGCAGCGTACCTCTGGGCTAAAAACAATTCTTCTTTGGGTACCAATTTTGCGATCGCCTCTGCTTCCTTTTGAGAATGTTCCAGACGCGCAAAACCTATCTCTCCTTCCCTTAAACCTAAACCTCGGGTTTGCTTTCGCCATATATCAGCCAAGTTTCGTGTTCTATTTCCCCTTTCACCTTGCTTCTCACCAAGATAAACAGGATCAGCAAATACTGCTACTGTTTTTGTTCTGTCACTGCCCTTATTTTGGTAGCGCCGGATTTGAATTAAACTAGAAGCACTGGGTAAAGTGACGATTTCCTTCTCTCTCAGTAATAGGGTAAAATCATCACCATAGAGAGAATAGAGAGCAGCAAAAGGTACATGTTCCAAAAAGAACCCATCCCCAATAACCAACAAACGTTTTTTGTCCTTTATTTTCTCCCCTACTGCGCCCAAAACCATCTTACTCAGAGCAGTTGTGGCTTTTTTCACCTCTTTTTTGCTCTCTCTCTTGTGCGGTTCAGTGAAACATGCATATAATTCCCTGGCTGCTCCCTTAATTTCCCCCCTAGCCAATAAGATAAAAGAATGGTATCTTCATCCACCACCTCTTGCTGTATCTCCACTATCTTTAAAGGCTGAGGATATTTTAAAGATCCATAGAGGGGACTTTTCACCCTAATTTCCCCCTCCACTTCCCCTAACTCTCTTTCCAGTTGGATAATTTCCTTGGACACCGCTTCCTGCTCTGATTCTGAAACTTCCTTCCTCTTATATTGAAGCTGATGAGCAATTTCCTCCCTGATATCCCTTTCCTTCTCCAAGAGTGCTGGATCCACCCCTTGTTTAATCTTAGCAGTAGCCTCCCCCAATAGGTCCAAAAGCCCTCGCCCTCGTGCCCTTTCACTCACCTCCAGCCCTTGAGCATCCTCCCCCAACGCCATCAACAGATCCACGTATAATTCGTAATAATCCTGTTTAGGACTAAAGAAAGAAGTGCGCAGTTTCTCACTGCCAATATTAAGGCGCAACCCTTCCACAATCTCAATGACTGCTTTAATATGGGTAACAGCTCCTTGGATATTTCCTCTCTGAGACTCTACCCGAGCCATATGGTAGAGAATATTAGCCTCCACCTCCCGCTCTTCCACCTCCTGACTGATAGCTAAAGCTTCCTGGAACTTTTCTGTAGCTTTTTCCCACTCCTCTAAATAGAAGTAACTCTCCCCTATATTCTTCAGAGAGACAGCTTCTGTATGAGGGTATCCCGCTTCCCTAGCTTTAGCCAGCCCCTCGGTAAAAGTTTCCAGAGCTTCCCGGTATTGCCCCATGTTATTCTGAAGACTACCCATGTTATTCTTAGCTATAGCTACACCCCAGGGATAAGTAGCTTCCACCAGCCCGACAGCTTCAGCGAACTTGTCCAGAGCCAGTTTAGATTTGTCTTCCGCCTCCTTCCTGTCCTCTCCCGTAGCAAACCCCCCACCCTCTCTAACAATCGCCCAAAGTTCCAGTGCTTGCTGACAGTAAACTGCTCCTTGATTATTCAGAATACCTGCCTTATAGAAATTAGCTTCCTCATTACTCCCTAAGTGACGGTTAAACAGCTCCAGCGCTTGGTCGTAGTCAAACAGAGCCGACTCTAACTGATCTAACTGCTTGTGCTGTGGTTTCCGCCTCCTTGCTCTTATCCCCTACCTCAGCCCACAACTTACGAGCAGACTCCAACTGGAGAATTCCTTGTTGTATCGAATCAGCTTTTCCTTCCTGCAAAAGTTCCATCCCCTTCCCCAAAGTAACCTCAGCACATTCCCGAATGCTCTCTAATTTAGTCAAATCTTCCATAATCCAAATACTGTCGATTTTTCAGCGTCTACACCTCTAATTATACCCGCTCCTGAGTATAAATATGAGTTTCACGAACCCAAAACTCTACATTCACTGTTACCCTAAGAGTGAGAATTCCGCCCAGAGCTAGAAATTATATCATCAGCAGCTATTACTACCGTAGTCAAGATTAGGTCGTCTTTTCATTGAGGTACAAGAACGTATTGTGGAACATTTGCGAGAGTATATTGAGCATTTGCAGGATGAAATGAGATGGAATAATTCATTTCATCGTACCCAATCAAAACTTGTTGCTGCTGCTCAACGCGCAAAACTTGAAATTAAAGATGGGAAAGCTACCGCAATGGACTACGATGAGCTATGAAATCAGCCGTCCTTCCCTCCTTTTTTGCTGAGTATCAGCAGTTAAATGGTGCAATCCGACAAAGTGCCAGAAGAGTATATCGATTGTGGAGAGAGAATCCATGAGTTACACAATGAATGAAGCGGTAGCAGTAGGCAAACAAGCAACAGCGGATATTACTTTCTGGTTGCGAGGTTTGAGTCAGACTGTGAAGATAGAAAATGTGGAAGATGACCCTAATTTTCAGCGCCTTGACGTAGATTTAATTTGGACAACCCATAAGGGACGCTACCAAATTGAGGTCAAGGGCGATCGCTATCACAAAACCGGTAACTTTTTCCTGGAAACCCACAGTAACAAGGAGAAAGGGACTCCTGGCTGTTTTATGTACACCCAGGCAGACTTGCTTTTCTACTACTTCGTCGTTCCCCGTACCCTTTATATTCTCCCCGTACCAGCAACGAGACCATGGTTTCAGGCGCGAATTGACCAATTTAGGCAACGTAGCACCACAACCCCGGTTGGAAACCGGTACTACACCACAGTAGGACGTTTGGTACCCATTAAAACAGTCATAGAAGAAATTCCAACCGTTACCCGTTACCAATTGCCAGAGTAAAAAACGCTATAACCAAACCACAGTGTACACTTCAGCCACTAGATCATTGAAATAGTTACGAAATATTACTTTGTTTGTAATAATCGATACAAGGCTCAGATAGTGCCCTATGGTAGATATTGGCTACTCAAACAGAGATAAGCCGAGTCCAAGTTTTAACTTAGAGGAAAAAAATAAATGCTTGACGCTTTTTCCAGAGCTGTAGTAGCAGCAGATACCAAAACAGCCCCTATCGGCGCTGCTGAAATCGCTGAACTGAAGACATTCATCGCCAATGGTAACAAACGCCTTGATGTAGTTAACGCTATCTCCAGCAATGCTAGCTGTATCGTTTCCGATGCGGTTTCTGGGATGATCTGCGAAAACACCGGTTTAATTCAATCTGGTGGTAACTGCTACCCCAACCGCCGCATGGCTGCTTGCTTGCGGGATGGGGAAATCATCCTCCGCTACGTTGCCTATGCTGTTTTAGCTGGGGATGCTTCTGTTCTGGAAGATCGCTGCTTAAATGGTCTGAAAGAGACTTACACCGCTCTAGGTGTCCCCACCACCTCAACAGCTCGCGCAGTTGGCATTATGAAGGCTGCCACTGTTGCTTTTGCGAACAACACCGCTTCCAAGCGCAAGTCAGACTACATTTCCGGTGACTGCTCTTCCCTAGCTGCTGAAGCAGCAAGCTACTTCGATCGCGTTATCGCCGCTGTTAGCTAGTCCTTAGTTAAACCCATTTAAATCAACATCAGATAAACTTCAATCTGGAGATAGTAAACAAATGAAATCAGTTGTCACCACAGTCATTTCTGCTGCTGATGCAGCAGGTCGTTTTCCCAGCAGCTCTGACTTAGAGTCCGTTCAAGGTAGCCTGCAACGGGCTGCTGCTCGCATGGAAGCTGCTGAAAAGTTAGCTGCCAATATTGATGCAGTTGCTCAAGAAGGCTACAATGCTTGCTTCAAGAAGTATCCCTACTTGAACGAAACTGGTGAAGCAGGTGAGAACCAAGTTAAGAAAGATAAGTGTCTTCGTGACATCAAACATTACTTACGCTTAATCAACTACTGCTTAGTAGTTGGGGGTACTGGTCCCCTTGATGAGTGGGGTATTGCAGGTGCTCGCGAAGTATATCGGGCTTTAAATCTGCCCACCGCTCCTTACGTTACAGCCATGACTTTCATGCGCGATCGCGGTTGTGCTCCTCGCGATATGTCTGCTCAAGCTCTGGTTGAGTACAATGGTCTTCTTGACTACGTAATCAACTCTTTGTCCTAGTCTAATAGCTTGACTGGATAGTGAGTACTCATTGAGTACTAAGGGACTTTAAGGTTGATGCCTAAAGTCCCTTAAATTTTTATTGTAATTAGACGTAATTTTACTAAACACTTTACTTCTGTATTTAGCATAAGAAAGTTTTTTTTATTTTTTTCAGATATACTATTTATAGTTAAACTACCACCATATAATTCAGCGATCCGCTTGGAGATTGCCAAACCTAAACCGGACCCTTGTTGTTCGTAAATTTCTCGCTTAAATTGCATGTAAGCCCCGACTCTTTTAATTTCCATCGCCGTCATTCCTCGACCGCGATCACCTACTTCTAAGATAAATTTATCCTCTTTAATGCTGCTGCGCACCTGTACTGGTGTTCCGTGGCTTGAATACTTAAACCCATTATCAATTAATTCCTCGGCAATTTTTGTCAACCATATCAGATAATCCTATCTAATGAGGCCGATTTTAAACCCCTTTATTGAACTTATTGGGAAATACTAAAACAAAAGACTGAAAACTTTGCAGAGAGAAAATTTTAGTTGTTTTTACGAATTAATCTCTTAAATGCTTACTGTAATTTAGTTTGAAGGATTTATTTGGAATTATTTCCCAGCAGGTGGCAGACCGTAGCAGAAGATGGTGTCAGCACCCTGCTCTGAGCTGCTCCGTAGCTCTCGTGCCTCTAATTTTTAGATAGCTGACCAGCAAGAATGCGTCCCTAGGCTTTTGGCCCTGTCGCTTGCAATTAAACAGTTTTACTCCGGGTAAGACAGTGTTGCAAACCTAACAAGCTTGGAAAACATTGAGTGAGCGAACTTAACCCTAGCAATAGGAGTACTCACGATTATACGTGTATTTGTTTTAGACAGCAATAGAAAACCGCTGGACCCTTGTCACCCTGCAAGAGCGAGAATATTGCTCAAGGAAGGAAGAGCAAAAGTGTTGAGGCGGTATCCATTTGCTATCATTATGCAAGACCTGGAGTTAGAGAATTGTGCAACCCACAATCATCAACTTAAAATAGACCCAGGGGCCAAAACAACAGGGTTGGCGATTGTCCAGAATCACCGAGTTGTTTGGGCTGCTGAACTGACTCATAGAGGGATCCAAATCCGAGATGCCTTAACCTCCAGAAGGCAGCTGAGACGCTCTCGTCGCAACCGTAAAACTCGGTATCGTCAGCCCAGATTCCTAAACCGAAGAAAGCCAAAAGGTTGGTTACCACCAAGCCTCATGTCGCGGGTCTATAACATCTTGACTTGGGTCAAAAAACTGATTCGATGTTGCCCAATAACGGGTATTTCTCAAGAATTAGTTCTGTTTGATACCCAGAAAATGCAAAACTCTGAAATTTCAGGGGCTAAGTACCAGCAAGGTACTTTGTGGGGGTACGAGTTGCGAGAATACCTCCTGGAAAAATGAAATCGAACCTGTGCTTATTGTGGAGCAAAAGACGTCCGATTAGAGATAGAGCACATTTTGCCAAAATCGAAAGGAGGCTCTGACAGGGTATCGAACTTGGCGATTGCTTGTCATAGTTGTAACCAAGCCAAGGGGAACCAAAAGATAGAACAGTTTTTATCAGGTAAGCCGTCAATTCTCAAACGAATTCTATCTCAAGCCAAGAGACCTTTAGCTGATACAGCAGCAGTAAATGCCACCCGATGGAGGTTGTACGACGAACTAAAGTTAACTGGATTCCCAGTTGAAGTGGGTTCAGGGGGCTTGACTAAATACAACCGCTGCCGTCAAAACTTGCCTAAAACTCACTGGTTGGATGCCTCTAACGTTGGACATGTCGAGACTCTGTATGTCGAGTACTACCAACCCTTGTTGATTACAGCCAAAGGGCATGGAACCAGACAGATTTGTAGGACAGACAAGTTTGGATTTCCCAAACGGCACTGAGAGAGAAAGAAAATCCACAAGGGTTTTCAAACCGGAGAAATAGTTAAAGCTGTTGTCACCAAAGGAAAGAAAATTGGCACTTATGTTGGTAGAGTTGCTACCAGAGCATCTGGGTCTTTTAATATTTCAACCACCAATGGTTTAATACAAGGAATTAGCCATAAATATTGCCAAGCTATCCACAGCCAAGCTTAGAATTGCGGGCTATCTGTAAAACCCCTTCAGGGTTTCCATATTACCGAGTCCGTAGGGTGGGCAATTGTAACAAAATTTGATCCTATTATGAGAGTAAATTGATTATTGCCCACCGCACCATTTATCCCGCCTGGCAAATTAATTGCTCATATTGAGAGCCGTCCGCCCAAAATATAGCAGTTAGCAGTGACCAGTGACCAAGGTAGTGATAACCCCACCTTGACAGCAGCTATTGGTTTGCTATACTAATAATTGAAAGTTTCATGGGTAATTTGAACTATATTTGGACGACAAAGGCGTCTCAATGCAATTGAAATTAATTCTAAGTATGACACGGCTTATTACAACCGAGGCTGTGCTTACTCTGACTTAGAAAATAAACAGCAAGCAATATCAGATTATTCCCGAGCCTGTGAAATTAATCCCAAGTATAACGACACCCAATACCGAAATGATATTTATAAATAAACCCAATGCAAGGAAGGGCAAAGACGGCTGAAAACGTTGCTCAAAAATATTGTATCTTATTTTAAAATAACTATTAATTTTGAGATTAAAATTGTAAGTTAGTGTTTTTGGATTTCCCGACCCCCGACCCCCTCCGTAGCGCTATAATATTAAAACCCTGTAGGGGTTTGATAAGGTAGCCCGCAATTTAGGTTAAGGGCGTGCAGCGGGATCGCCCCATACCTCTGCTTGAGTGAGAGACAATGCAAGTTAAAGATTTGACTATAGAAGAATTTAGAGGCTTTATTCAGGAAACAGTGACTGAAACCCTAGAAATACTGTTGAGGGATCGTGATGAAGATGAACAGCTAAAACCAGAGGTTGTGCAGGAGTTGATTGAATCCCTACAGCGCACTCAGGGCGGGGAGCCTGGTATTTCTGCGAACGTAGTAGCAAAGAAACTTGGTCTGAAGTGGTAACGGGCTACCGTGTAGAGTTTACGGCAAAGGCAAGTGCAAGTTTGGAGTCCCTTATTTACTTTCCAAGCCATTATAACAAAGAAAGAGAAGGAAACCTAACCTACAATAATGACAGACAGCGAACACGAATTCGTCTCGGCTCCACCGTTACATCTGCACCTTGTTGTAACTGTTCGGAGCATTCATGAATTACATTCACTAACAAATCAGTCAATGCTTGGGCTCGTAACCTCTCAATACGAATACGAATAACTGAGGGAGAAGTTGCTACATCAAAAGCTAATAGGGAATGGAAATCAGCGTCAAGTGTCAAATTGACAATATAATATCACCCAATCCCCCCATGATACATGCTACAATATTAGGTCTTCATTTTTTCCTTCCTAGCTAAATTTATGTCTCGATATAGGGGTCCGCGTTTACATGTTGTTCGTCGTTTGGGAGAACTACCGGGTTTAACCCGCAAAAGTGCCCGTCGTGCCTATCCTCCAGGTCAACACGGTCAACACGGTCAAAACCGCAGAAAGCGCTCTGAATATGCTATCCGTTTAGAGGAAAAGCAGAAACTGCGCTATAATTACGGTGTCAGCGAAAAACAGCTCATTCGCTACGTTCGAAAAGCCCGTCGCGCCGGCGGTTCTACGGGACAGACTTTGTTACAAATGCTGGAAATGCGGCTGGATAATACCATCTTTCGTCTCGGTATGGCAGGAACTATTCCTGGTGCTCGTCAGTTAGTGAATCACGGACACGTTACGGTAAATGGCAGAGTAGTTAATATCGCTAGTTATCAGTGCCGTGCAGGAGACGTCATTGGTGTGCGGGATCGGGATCAGTCTCGCCGTTTGGTGGAACGCAATATGGAATATCCCGGTTTGGCTAATCTCCCTTCTCACCTGGAGTTTGATAAGAATACTCTCATGGGTAAGGTTAATAGTATTATCGAACGGGAATGGGTTGCACTGCAAATCAACGAACTATTAGTGGTTGAGTATTACGCCCGGAAAGCCTAGTGGAATAATACTACTTCCTGAAACCCTGAAGGGGTTTTATAAGATAGCCCGCAATTCATTCGCGGGCGATGGTTATTTGCTCTAACCACCGATTTGAGACATGGTTCGAGTGTAAATTTCCCCATTAGTTCCTGGATCTCTCTCTTGGAAGTTAATCTCTGGTTTAATCTCTAATAATTTTTGCACCTGCTTCCTGATAGTGGCTCGATTCACTCCTCCACGGAGAGGGGTTTTCAGGTCAATTTGTCCAGTTTCGTTCAGCAGACAAGGACGTAACCAACCGTCCGCAGACAGACGGATACGGTTACAGCGAGAACAAAAACATTCGGACATTTGGGAGATAAAGCCCAAAGTTCCCATAGCACCAGGTATTTGAAATATATCGGCCGGACCATTTCCTGTCACCTGGGACGCTTCTAACCCCCACTTCTGACGAATGGTTTCTCGCAGTTCCTCGGAAGGGATCCACCCACGTACGTTAAATAAGTCACCATTGCCAATGGGCATGAATTCGATGAAGCGGACGTGCCAGTTGCGCTCCAGGGTCAAGGCGGCTAAATCTAATACTTCCCCATCGTTCAATCCGGGAATGATGACTACGTTCAGTTTCAAAGGGTTAAAGCCAACTTTATGGGCTGCTTTTATTCCGGTCCAAGTCTTTTCCCACCAAATGGTTCCGTTTCTGCCTATAATTTGGGCAAAAGTTTCGGCTTGTAGAGAGTCCAGGCTAATGTTAATCCGCCTTAGTCCAGCATTATAAAGGTCTTGGGCCATTTCTGGGAGCAATGCCCCATTGGTAGTCATGGCTAAGTCTTGGGTTTGAGGTAGGGACGCTATCTGCTGGACTAATTTTACTACCCCTGGACGCAGTAGGGGTTCCCCTCCAGTGAGACGAAATTTGCTAAACCCTAGGGGTATGAAGACATGAGTAAGGAGGGTGAGTATTTCTCCGTTGGTGAGGAGTTCTTGTTTGTTAATATAGTCCCATTCTAATCCTTCCGGCATGCAATACTGACACCGGAAATTACAGCGATCTATAAGACTTATACGCAAGTAGTCTACCTTATTCATTGGGTTTCGTTTGTTTAAATGAACCGCAGAGACGCAGAGGACGCAGAGGGGAAGAGAAGAGAAGAAATGTAGGTTGGGTTGAGGAACGAAACCCAACAAAGCGGCTTATAAGCAGATAGTTTACTCATTCATTAGATTTTCTAAATCTAATTCTTTTTCTATTTTTTTTAAGATATTGTTTAATTCATATTCAATAAATAGTGAAATTACTGTAACCTTATGGAAGTCAACAGCAATAAGTCTTGCAGCGACATCATATGCATGTCCTAAACTCTCGGGATCCGAAGTACCTTCTATCTCTACTGGCAATTTTTCTCCAAAACTAAAATAAGGAATATATGGTAATTTTGTTTGTTCAATTACGTTTAAAGAAGTCAAGTCTTTTGGTAACCAGTCCTGATAAAAAGGGTCTAGTTCTTCGGCAAACTTTTGGAGCCATTCTCTAGCTTCTTTATACTGTGTACGACCGTCGAACCGTGAGGGTAGAGGAAATACAAGTAATGGCATTCTATCATAGGCTAACTTCTGCCGTGCTGCTTGTGCTTTGAAAGCAATATCCTTTGCTCCTTGTAAACTTTGTTCATTGGTAGTAAAAACAAGGGTGAGAATATCTGGAAGCTGGATAGTACAAACACCACCAGAATCAGTAACGTCAAATTACTCTAACCAGTCGTTTCGCAAAGACTCAATATATTCTCCCCCGTTTGCATTTTTGAAAAATGAATTCCAATCAAAACTCAAAATCTTCTGAGCATAGTTTTTAGTCGATGAGTAACCACTTGTTATCACAGAAAGAGGACACTTATATCCTTTGTCAATAATAGATACATAATCTCGCCAATTGGGTTTTGATTCTTGGTTAACAGTACTTGCAGCTTCTGTGAGTAAGGTTAAAAGACCATCTCTTTTGGTCTGCCAGTTCCGAAAATATCGCTCAATTCCAGGTGCTTCCAGATCCCAATCCACTACCAGGGTACGTAAACCAAGCTGGGCTAACAAAATGGCAATATTAGCTACTGCCATGGTTCGACCCACACCACCTTTGTAGGAATAGAAAGTAACAATAGAACTCATTTACCCTTCTCCTAAGCTAGGAACTGATGTTTGTTGGCTCTCGGTTGTCATGGTTAATTTTTGCTCCAAATTAGTAATTGCTAAAGTTTCCCAAGCAGTATCATAGGCTGGAGCTTGAATTATAGCCTTTTTTAATTCAGGAGTCCATTTCATGATTTTCTCACAGAGTTTCTCAGCTTTAGGACTGTTCTCTAACATACGGACGTTAGCATATTGTGATAATTTTAACCACTGGATCTCTTGGACAATACTGGGAAAATCTTCCCCATCATGTATTACTACTGGCACAACCAAACCGCTGTTTCTTTAGCTAACATATAGGCTAGTTCTTTCCTGCACGAGGGGCTACCGAAATACTGACGAGAGAACAAAGGTACAAGAACACGGGACGAAAGTACTGCTCTTTTCAGCTCCTTAGGCCATCTTTGTCCCCCAGAGAGATTGTTTTTATCGTAAAATATCTTTGGCTGGCTTGTTTGTGGATCGACCATGGAGTGTCCTAGATCCTCCCCAAGGTATTGTTTAAGGTTAGGGAGAAAATGCGATTCTATCCAATCGCGCCAACGCCCATAGTTTCGATAGCTCAGAAATAGGTCGTACTTGTAAGTCATATTATAGCTGGGAAGTGCTCTTCTCTTCCTCTCTGCGGCTCTGCGACTCTGCGTGAAACCCTTCCTAGAGATAATATAATATCATATGGCGATCTGTGGTAACAGATCTGGCGGGTGGGGCACTAAGGTGCCCCACCCCCAGATCGCCAGCTGTTCACCCCTCTTGTTGGGTTACGCTGTCGCTAACCCAACCTACAAAAATTACTCAGAAATAGGTCGTATTTGTAGGTCATATTATAGCTGGGAAGTGCTCCTCTCTTCCTCTCTGCGGCTCTGCGACTCTGCGTGAAACATAGTCCACAATGCTGGTAAAATAACCAAATGTACTGTGAACAGTTATAAAGACATCGTAATTTAATGACTAACGCATTTGATGACAAAGCTATTGTCAAGGAATATTTTAACGCGATCGGTTTCGAGCGCTGGCGTCGGATTTACGGGGATGGGGAAGTAAATAAGGTGCAACGGGATATCCGCACCGGACATCAGCAAACCATCGATACAGTTATAGAGTGGTTGAAGTCAGATGGTAATTTAGACCAGTTGTCCATTTGTGATGCGGGTTGCGGTGTGGGTAGTCTCAGTATTCCCCTAGCAGCAGCAGGTGCTATAGTAAACGCTTGCGATATTTCGGCGAAAATGGTGGGGGAAGCAAAGGAAAAAGCTACCAAGGCTTTGGAAAAGATGGATAATCTCACTTTTGCGGTGCAGGATCTAGAAGCATTGTCAGGGAAATATCATACGGTATGCTGTCTGGATGTTTTAATCCACTATCCCCAGGAAGACGCGGCTAAAATGATTGCTCACCTTGCCTCTCTGGCTGAGAAACGCTTGATTCTCAGTTTTGCTCCCAAAACAATCCTTTTGTGTATCCTTAAGAAAATAGGAGAGTTTTTTCCTGGACCTAGTAAAGCTACTCGCGCTTATCAACATAAAGAAGCTGATATCATTAATATACTCCAAAACCATGGTTTTACCATTAAACGAGATGGTATGATTAGCACTAGCTTCTATTTTTCTCGCATTCTAGAAGCAGTTCGCAGTTGACCTTTAAAAGCGGGGTTTTCCCGCCCCCAAAGTAAAGATGAGAAACTGCTAAATCCCTAATATTTCAAGATAAACGAAGCCGTTAACCTCAATCAAAATAACAAATAAATTATTTATGAAAAAACAACTTATCGTTTCTATCTCTGGTCTGCGAGGCATTTACGGCGAAGGTTTAGATTTGGAAGTAGTTATACGCTTTGCAGCTGGCTTTGCCCTTTTACATAACAAATTAAAGAATAATTTAGTTATTGGTAGGGACGGACGGAGTACGGGGAGAATATTGTCCAGGGCAATGGCCTCCCTTTTGCAAGCTATGGGCTGGCAGGTTATAGATGTGAGACTGGTCACTACCCCTACTATTGCTATGGCTGTTCCCTATTATCAGGCAGTTGGTGGTATTATGATCACAGCAAGCCATAACCCCCCTGAATGGAATGGAATTAAGTTTCTCAACGGCTCCGGGGAGTTTATCTCTGCTGAAGATTGGGGGTTGATAGAAGCATGGGTGGGAAGTGAGGAAGATATACCTTATACTTCCTATGATAAGGTGGGGGATTATAATAGGGTTAAAGATGCTTTGACTCACCATATAGAAGCAATACTCGCCTTACCTTATATTCACAAGGATACCATTAGGGCTCGTAATTTTAAAATCGTTGTGGATGGAGCAAATTCTGTGGGGAGTATAGCTATACCTGCTCTTTTAGAAGCTTTGGGGGTTTTTCCAGAAAGAATTGTTAAAATTCATGATAGCATGTCGGGGAATTTTGAACGACCGGGGGAACCTTTGGAGGCACATTTGGAGAAACTGAGGGAAGTGGTGGTGCAGGAGGACGCTAATCTGGGTTTAGCTGTGGATCCCGATGGCGATCGCCTAGCTTTAGTAGATAATAATGGGGTATATGTGAACGAGGAATTGACTCAGGTGATTGCTGCTGATTTCCTTTGGGGTTTTCGTTCTGGACCTTTTGTCACTAATCTTTCTTCTTCTATGGCCATTGACACTGTAGCCCAAAAATATGGCATGAAGGTCTATCGTTCTTCTGTGGGGGAGTTAAATGTGGTGCAGAAGATGAAAGCAGTGGGAGCGATTTTGGGTGGAGAAGGAAATGGGGGGGTGATTTTACCGGAAGTCCATTATGGGAGGGATTCTTTGGTGGGAACTGCCTTGTTGTTGCAACACCTAGCAAACCAGGAAATATCTTTGGCTCAACTTCGTGGTAGTTTACCTCAGTACGTTATGATAAAGGAGAAAATGGCCCTAGGTAGTGCAGACGTGGGGGCAATTTTGGCTAGGTTAGCAGCAAAATATGCCCATGAGAATATTTCCACTGAAGATGGGTTGCGGGTTACGAGAGAAGATTCTTGGGTTCATATTCGAGCTTCTAATACGGAACCGATCCTACGCATTTATGGGGAGGCGAAGAGTAAAGTATTGGCTGAGGATTTGGTTGGGAGTTTTAAGGATTTTATCTCGCGCAAAGGCGCAAAGGCGCAAAGGGGGTGCTGATGAATATAGGTAATTCTTGGG
>JACONB010000004.1 GCA_014323965.1 Prochloron sp. SP5CPC1
CTTTGGTATGGAAATGAAACTGTAACAGTTCGTACTCCTCACCATTGATACTTACTGTGCTACCCTTTTCATAGTTGACTTGCACTGTGTGACCATTATTGACCACCACTAACGGAGCTTCAGAGTAGTTAAACACTATGTCTGCTGGGGTACCAAGAACAGCATTATCAATATCTATGGGAGATTGATCTCTTCCGGTTTCACACAGAGCGAAGTCATGTCCTAAGCGCCCCCACTGTGTTGGATTAGCCGCACCACCATAGGACCAGTCAGGCGAATCTTCCCCTGCTTTGGTTGGGGTAGGGGATGCCAAAACTCCTATAATAGGGATGGAGAGAGCTAATAATATTACCTGCTTTGCTGTTTTCAGGGATTTCATACTCCTATTCCTGTACATCAACTATCCAAATAGGTTACCATATACTCGGTATTCATGGTAACCTAGTACCAAATAATACCATCCCACTCTTTCTTCTCAAACCTCTGAAACCCTTGATAAAGTTTACTATTATTTAATATAAAGGAAAAATAGCTCATAATGTTAGAAGATTACTTTGACTTTCTTGCAGAAGATGACATTCGGATTAAAGGTCATAGAATTGGTATTGAAACCGTTCTGTACGAGTATATATATCGCGATCGCACTCCGGAAGAAATTCAACAAATTTACCCATCCCTAACCTTAGAAGAAGTCTATGGGACAATTCTTTATTACCTGCGCAACAAAGAATCAATTAGTAAGTATATAGAGCGCTGGTTAGAATGGGGACATCAAATGCGTGAAGAACAGCGCCGCAATCCCCCACCAATTATAGTAAAATTAATGGAGCTTAAAGCAGAAAAAGCTGCCCAATTGAAAGCAAATGCTCAAATATCTGATAGATGAGAATGTTTCTCCTGTTTATACAATCCAACTTCGGCGCAGAAAACCAGACTTAACGATCCGAGCAGTGGGAGAAATTGGTACTCCCCCTAAAAGTACCCTCGATCCAGCAATTTTACTTTGGTGCGTAAGATATGGCTTTAGTTTAGTCACCAATAACCGTTCATCTATGTCAGTGCACTTATCCGACCATATTCTCCAAGATCATCACGTACCAGGAATTTTTATTCTCAATCCAGATTTAGGTATTGGTGATAACCTGAATGAATTAATTTTAATTGCAGAAGGTTCTTTTGATGATGAATATCAAGATAGAATTGTTTTTCTACCTATTCCTTGATTATAGCATACCAGAGAATCGGTCTTCAATAATGATTTGCTTGAGAGAACGATTAATTTTTTGTTTACTCATTATAATTAAATATTGGTGAGTAATCATGCTGGATCTGTATTCATCTGCGTTTATCTGTGTTTATCTGCGGGACGCTTACGCGGTAGTGATCGCAATCAAAAAATATCCGTCTTGATTATAACCTAGTACCCAGTAATTTATCTCGCAATTGCTTAATGTGATCGCGATACTGAGCTGCTTCTTCAAATTCCAATTTTGCTGCTGCTTCTTTCATCTTTTCTGACCATTGTTCAATTAATTGAGGTATTTGCTCCAAAGACAAATTCTCAACCTTATGAGCCACTTCTTCTAATTGTTTATCATTCAACTTTCTTCCCATTTCCAAAAAGGATAAAATCTCATTGTGAGACTTTTTCACAATAGGTTGTGGGGTAATACTATGTAAGCGATTATATGCTAACTGAATGCCTCTCCTTCTATCTGTTTCTTCTATAGCTCTCACCATGCTATCGGTTAGATTATCTCCATAGAGAATCGCCTGTCCGTTAACATGACGGGCTGCCCTGCCGATAGTTTGAATTAAGGAGCGCTCAGTGCGTAAAAAACCCTCTTTATCCGCATCCAAAATTGCCACTAAAGATACTTCGGGTAAATCTAATCCTTCCCGCAACAAATTCACTCCAATGATAACATCAAACTCCCCTTCCCTTAACCCCTGTAAAATTTCAATTCGCTCAATTGACTGAATCTCGGAATGCAAATATTGCACCCGCACATCCCTCTCCTGAAAGTATTCTGTCAAATCTTCTGCCATTCTCTTGGTGAGGGTAGTAATTAATACCCTTTCCTGACGCTTTACCCTGGCTTTTATCTCCCCTAACAAATCGTCCACTTGTCCCTTTGTGGGGCGGACGAATATCTCCGGATCTACCACTCCAGTGGGACGAATTACTTGTTCAATTATTTGCTTCCCTGACTGTTCTATTTCCCAATTTCCGGGGGTTGCGGAGACAAATATACATTGGTTTACCTTAGCCCAAAATTCCTCTGCTTTGAGGGGACGATTATCTCTTGCTGAAGGTAAGCGAAAGCCATGTTCAATTAACACCTGTTTCCGAGAGCGATCGCCATTATACATACCTCTAATTTGAGGTACTGTGACGTGAGACTCATCCACCACTAATAACCAATCTGCTCCCATATAATCCACCAAACATTCCGGTGGTTCCCCGGGTTCTCTACCAGCAAAGTAACGAGAATAATTCTCCACCCCGTTACAATAACCCACTTCCTGCAACAATTCTAAATCATAACGAGTACGTTGTTCCAATCTTTGTGCTTCTACCAGTTTACCTTGTGCTTCCAATGCTGCTACTGTTTCTGTCAATTCTTTTTCAATTTCTCCAAAAGCTCTCTCCCGTTGTTCTTCGGGAATAAGAAAGTGAGTAGCAGGGTAAATATGAACCTGTTCCAAATCCTGCAATGCTTCCCCTGTAATCGGATTTAGATAGCGAATAGCTTCAATTTCATCCCCAAAGAATTCTACTCGCAGAATGCGGTCTTCGTAAGCAGGGACGATTTCAAACACATCCCCTTTCACCCGAAAGTTTCCTCGTTTTAAATCCAAATCATTACGATTATACTGTACTTGAGCTAAATCCCGCAATAATTGCCGTTGGTCCATTTCCAATCCCACCTTCAAGATAATAGCTGCTTTGAGGTATTCTGAGGGAATACCCAAACCATAGATACAACTAATAGAGGCTACAATAATCACGTCCCGACGTTCAAACAGGGAGCGGGTTGCCGAGTGACGCAACATATCGATTTCATCGTTAATTTTCGCCGTTTTCTCAATATAGGTATCCGTGACGGGAATGTAAGCTTCTGGTTGGTAATAATCGTAATAACTGATAAAATATTCTACAGCGTTAGTAGGGAAAAATTGCCGCAACTCGTTACAGAGTTGAGCAGCCAGGGTTTTATTATGAGCCAGCACCAGAGTGGGTTTTTGCAGCTGGGCGATGACACTGGCTATAGTAAAGGTTTTGCCGGTTCCCGTTGCACCCAGGAGGGTTTGCATCCGATGACCGGCACCTTCTACCAGTTGAGCGATGGCGGAAGGCTGATCTCCTGTGGGTTGAAAGGGGGCGCTGAGGACAAATTTAGCCATGGTGTGGGGAGGTTTGGGAGATAGGGAGATTGGGGGTTTGAGAGCAGTGAAATTTTATGATCTCATATTGGTACAATACCTTATAATTATAGTGATTTAAAAAAATAAAGACAAAATCTTAGGATAATTTGGAGATAACGAGAATGACTGTGAAAACCAAACCTAACGAAAAGAAACCTCAGGAGGGGGCGAAAAGTACCGAGACGAAAAAAGAAATGGTTGTTTTGTCTGTCAAGGAAGAACCAGCAAAAACCCCAGAGGCTGGAAGTTTAGTCCATAAACCTCAAACCCTACTACCAGGGGGACGCCCAGTAGAAGAAAGCCACCTCCAGGTAGTCAGTACCTATACCTCCGTGGGAGGTTCCCGCCCTGTGGTTGCTACCGGGATGAAAATCAGCAGTACCCTTACGGTGTCGGGGAATCGTCCCATTTCTTCTAGTCTGCTGAAAGTGAGCGAAACCTTTAGTATTATGGGAAATCGTCCCGTTGCTTCCAATGAGATTGACGATCCTGCTGCTTTAATGGGTTATCTGGATTAATTTTTGTCAGAGTGTGGGGTATAACCATCACAGGATTTGAGCTACTCCGAATACGAGCTCTCCAAACCCAGTTGGAAGAACGGAAACTATGATTATCCTCTCAAGTTCACCCAAAATCTACACAGCAGAAGACTATCTAGCTCTAGAGGTGGAATCTGATCTTCGCCATGAATACCGCAATGGAGAAATTATTCCTATAACTGATGGTACCCCTCAACACAACAAACTTGCAAGTGCTCTGAATGCACTCCTGTGGTTTGGTTTACGAGGTAAACCCTATAGCATCTTCATTACGGATCAACGGCTCTGGATCCGGGCAAGTGACGTCTACACCTACCCGGATGTGATGGTTATAGCTGATCCAGTGACACTCAAACCTGGTAGAAAAGATACAGTCATCAATCCCCTGTTAATTGGGGAAATTTTGTCAGATTCCACTGAAAGCTACGATAGAGGGGACAAATTTGAGAAATACCGCACCATTCCAACTTTTCAGGAATATCTGTTGATCCACCAACATGAACCCCATATAGAGCAATTTGTGAAGCAATCTGATGGCAAGTGGTTATTTACTGAGCACAACAGCTTGCTGATGAAGGTGAATCTAGTCTCAGTACCAGTAAATTTAGCCCTGAAAGACTTATATGGTTGATCCCATCCAATGAGATTGACGATCCTAGTACTTTAATGTCATTAGGATGGAATTATTTGGTCCTAGTGTCGTGACACTTCTTAAATTGTAGGTTGGGTAGAACGAAGTGAAACCCAACGAAGCGCCAATGTTGGGTTTCGTCCCTCAACCCAACCTACGGTAATACTAAGGGCGGCGCGCTGGACGTTATAATACAATTTTAGACATTCCCTCAGCTCAGGAGCAGTAAACCTTGCTTACCCTTGGTGTCAATATCGACCACGTTGCTACAATTCGACAAGCGCGACAGACAGTAGAACCAGATCCTATCGCCGCAGCAGTATTAGCAGAATTAGGTGGTGCAGACGGTATTACGGTTCATCTCCGGGAAGATCGCCGTCATATCCAAGAACGAGACGTGCGCTTACTGCGAGAAACAGTGAGAACCCATTTGAACTTAGAAATGGCTCCCACTGAGGATATGATTGCTATTGCTTTAGATATTCAACCAGATTACGTCACTTTGGTACCAGAAAAACGGGAAGAAGTGACTACAGAGGGAGGATTAGATCTGGTAAAGGATTTGCAGCGATTCACTGAGGTAGTGGAAAAGTTGCAAGGTGCGGGAATTCCCGTAAGTTGGTTTATCGACGCTGTTCCAGCACAAATCGCCGCAGCAGCGAAAACTGGTGCCCAATTTATCGAACTGCATACCGGAAAATATGCCAATGCAGTGTCTGAAACAACTCGTCAGGAAGAATTAGCCCTGTTAATTGAAGGTTGTGAACAGGCGATCGCCGCTGGTTTGCGAGTCAATGCTGGTCATGGTTTAACCTATCAGAATGTATACCCTGTTGCTTCTATTCCCGGTATGGAAGAATTAAATATCGGTCATACCATCGTCAGTCGGGCTGTTATTGTGGGGATGGAACAAGCGGTTCGGGACATGAAATTAGCCATGCACGGGTATAATTTATCTTAAGATATTGTCAACTACAAAAACACCAAAAAATGCAAACTTATTACTATGTTTTAGCCAGTAAACGTTTTCTCATGGAAGAAGAACCCTTAGAGGAAGTTCTGCGGGAACGCACCAAAGATTATGAGAAAAAGAACAAGGAAATAGATTTTTGGCTCCTGGAGGAACCCGCTTTCTTAGAGTCCCCGGAATTAGCAGAGGTGAAAGCAAAGTGTCCTCAGCCAGCAGCCGCTATAATTTCTACTAACCGCCAGTTCATTACCTGGTTGAAACTGCGGTTAGAATATGTATTGACTGGGGAATTTAAAGCTCCTTCTGCACCCCACACCCCTCAAAAGCTGGTAACTAATAACTAATAACTGGTAACTGGTAACTGTTAAAAAGCTCGTGCTGCTACTAAAGAAATCCCAACACCCAATGCTAAGCCTACAAAAACTTGATTAAAAGTATGACCAAGTAATTCTTTAAGTTTTTCTTCATTAAACTCATGGTCCTCAAAGAGTTCGTCGATGATTTGATTCAGAATACGAGCCTGCTTCCCTGCTGCTTGACGCACCCCTGCCGCATCATACATAACGATAACGGCGAAAAGGGCGGCGATGGCGAATTCGGGACTGTTGAACCCTAGGTTCTGCCCGATCCCGGTTGCGAGGGCACCTACTAAGGCTGAATGAGCGGAAGGCATACCTCCAGTACTAACTAAAGAGCGTAGGTTAAGCTTACGATTTTTAATCAGCTCTACTACTACCTTCAATCCTTGAGCTACGAAACAAGCAAGGAGCGCTACCAGCAGGATTGGATTGTTAATAAGGTTGACTTCCATTCTTTTCCTTAGTACTTGCGGTTGGTAATAAAGCGGGCGATCGCCCGTAAGGGTTCACCTTTCTCTCCATAAGGAGCTAACCTAGCTATTGCCCCGTCTACTAACTCAGCAGCTTGGGTTTTGGATTTTTCCAATCCCCAGAGACTGGGATAAGTTGCTTTTTGGGCCAAGATATCCTTGCCTGCGGTTTTACCCAATTCTTCCCCAGTTGCAGTAATGTCTAAAATGTCGTCTACAATTTGAAATGCTAACCCAATTTGGGAAGCATAGGCGGATAACCTAGCTCTCTCCTCCTGGGGTGCTCCTGTTAAAATCGCCCCAGACACCACCGCCGCTTCCAACAGAGCACCGGTCTTCTTTCTGTGGATACTGGTAAGCTGATCAGCAGTAATATCCTGTTTACCCTCCGATTCTAAATCCAGTACCTGACCCCCCACCAGTCCCTCTGGTCCTACGGTCCGACCTAAAAGGGCCATGATTTCCACAAGGAACTCAGGGGCAACATCTTTTGTGTGTACAGCTACGTATTCAAAGGCATAAGCCAGGAGTCCATCCCCAGTGAGAATGGCAATATCTTCCCCATAGACCTTGTGATTGGTCAACTTGCCCCGTCGATAGTCATCATTGTCCATGGCTGGCAAGTCATCGTGAACCAAAGACATGGTGTGAATCATTTCTAAGGCACAGGCAGTAGGCATAGCCATGTCTACTGTGCCCCCAGTGAGTTCGCAGGTGGCAAGACAGAGAATGGGACGCAACCGCTTTCCTCCTGCTAACAGGGAGTAACGCATTGCTTGATAGATTGTTTCCACTCTTGTGATGCTCAAGGAATTATCTAGCGCTTCTTCCACCATCAGCTTTCTTTGCTGCAAGTAGGTAGCCAAATCGAATTTGGCAGCTTTACCCCCAGAAGCTAATTTTGCGTCCGTCTTTACCATCGCTTAATGTTGTAAACCAATCATTTGGATTAATTATCCCTCAAAAAAACCAACTTGACCATTTCCTAATTTATTTCATAGCTGGAGACCGTATTTTCTAATAACATAGCTACAGTCATGGGTCCGATGCCCCCGGGAACGGGAGTGATAAAGCGGGCGATGGCCGCTACGGCATCAAAATCCACGTCACCCACCAGTTGGTATTTACCCTCCTCCCTATCCAAGCGATTGATTCCTACATCTACCACAACTGCCCCTGGTTTGACCATGGCTGCACCGATGGTTTTCGGTTTTCCTGTGGCGACCACGAGAATATCTGCCTCTTTGGTAATCTTCCCTAGGTCTTGGGTATGGGAATGGGCAATAGTAACAGTTGCATTTGCTGCTAGTAGCATGAGTGCCAGAGGTTTGCCCACTAAAATACTCCGCCCCACCACAACTGCTCGTTTCCCCGCCACTTCAATGTTATATTCTTCCAGCAGTTTCATCACTCCTGCGGGAGTGCAGCTTCTCAAACCAGGTTCCGAGCGCACCAAAGCTCCCAAATTCACCGGGTGCAGTCCGTCTGCGTCCTTATGGGGTTTAATTTGGTGCAGCAGAGCAACGGCATTCAAATGGTCTGGTACGGGTAACTGGAGGAGGATACCATCCACTGTTTCATCGGCATTCAGGTAGGCGATCGCCCTCTGAACTTCCGCTTCTGAGGTAGTGGCGGGAAAATGCCTCACCTGGGAATTAATGCCTACTCGGGCGCAGGCTCGTTCTTTATTCCGGACATAAACAGCAGAGGCGGAGTCATCTCCCACCCTGATTACTGCCAATCCTGGGGGTCTTCCCTTAGTTGTGAGTAAGGTTTTCACCTTATTTTGCAGTTGATTCTGGATTTTCAGCCCTAAAGCTCTACCATTGAGAATTTCAGCAGTCACTTCCGGAAATAAGGTATCTTTTTATTACTTAGGATAAATCAAGATGTCAGATGTAGTCCAGGAACCTGTAACCGTAGCCCTCGCCATCCTCACCAGGGAAGGTAAATTTTTGCTACAATTGCGAGATAATATTCCCGGCATTCCCTATCCTGGTTATTGGGGGCTTTTTGGGGGTCATCTTGAGTCAGGGGAAACCCCAGAAGAAGCATTGGAACGGGAATTATGGGAAGAAATAAATTACGTCCCCACTACGGTCCAAAAATTTTGCTATTCTGCAAGGGAAGATGTAATTCGCCATGTTTATTCCGCCCCACTGACAGTACCCATAGACAAATTAGTTCTGCAAGAGGGTTGGGATTTTGATTTATTATACCCGGAAGATATTCGTCAAGGTAGTTCCTATTCCAGCAAAGCAGGTGAAATTAGACCCATAGGAAAGCCTCATCAAGTAATTCTCTTAAACTTCATGGCTAAAAATAAATGCTAACATGGAAAAAAACTATTAAGCCAGTCAGAAAGTTACTCACCAAACATTATCCCATGAATAAGTCCCCAAAACAAATTTCCTTCCGCCACCTACTCTTATCCGGAGCCATAGCTACTCTCTCTACCTTGGCTCCCAGTTTAACAACCCACCTTGGAGCCACCTTAGAAGACAGCCCTAAAATTGTGGTAGATGAAGTGTGGCAAATTGTCAACCAAAAATTTGTAGATCAACAGTTTAATAATCTAGATTGGGAAAACACCCGGAAAGAACTACTGGAACGTCAATACAGTAACAGGGAAGAAGCTTATTTGGCAATTCGCAAAGCTTTAAAGGAATTGGGAGATCCCTACACTCGCTTTCTGGATCCAAAGGAGTTTGAAGCTTTAACCAATCAAACTTCCGGGGAATTATCCGGTATAGGTGTAACCATTACCATTAACGAAGAAACTCAGATTCTGACAGTGGTGCAAACCTTGAAAGATTCTCCAGCCATGAAGGCAGGAATTAAAGCAGGAGACAAAATTGTCAAAATCAATAATAAATTAACTTCTTTAATGTCCCTGGAACAAGCATCAGAAGAAATTAGTGGTGAAGAAGGAACTGATGTGGATCTGGAGGTTCTTCGTGGGGATGAAACTTTGGTGATTACTATTCGGAGGGCTAAAATAGAAGTGCCTTCCGTGAGTTACGATCTAAAAGAGGAAGGACAGCTCAGGGTGGGGTATATTGAGTTGGACGAATTTAGCGCCCACGCTGCGGAACAAATGAAGGAAGCAATTGAAGATTTGCAAACCCAGGAGGTGTCCGGTTTTGTCTTAGACTTGCGGGGAAACCCAGGTGGGCTGCTGTTTGCTAGCGTGGATATTGCTCGCATGTTCATGGAAAATGGTAAAATTGTCAGGACGTCAGACAGACGGTCCGGCGATCGCGAATTCTCCGCTAACCGCACTGCTTTAACAGACCTGCCCTTAGTAGTATTGGTGGATAGAAACTCTGCTAGTGCTAGCGAAATTTTGGCAGGAGCTTTCAAGGATAATGGGAGGGCTACCATTGTAGGTGATCGCACTTTTGGTAAGGGAACAGTACAGTCGGTTCATTCCCTCTCCGACGGTTCCGGTTTAGCAGTGACTATCTCTCGCTATTATCCTCCCAGCGGCATAGATATCAATCAACATGGTGTATCCCCCGATATTATGGTAGAATTAACCAGAGAGGATAAAAAGCAGCTCAGAAACAATCCCGACCTGTTTGCTACTGCTAAAGACCCTTATTATGCTAGGGCGATCGCCCATTTAACCGAATAAACGCCCGTTGCTGCGCTATTTAATCAAAAAATGTTTTATGCATTGCTATCTAGCGCTTATGTTAAATTATAAATGGTAACTGTCATGGTACGAAGTTACTGTTAAGGAAATTGTTGATTTGAGTAAGATTGCCATCTCAACTAGCCTACAGTATCATGACGACCATTACAACGGGGTTATAAGGTGATGATAGATTCTCAAGGACGAATATGGGGCAAAATTAGTATCTTAGATCTGGGTGCTGCCCTGGTAATTATTTTAGTGATTATCGGCATCTTTGTTTTTCCCGGTACTTCCGGAACTACTATAAACCAAACCACCGAACCCGTCGCTGTAGATATTCTCGTTAGGGGACTGGTTTTGAAAGATCCGGAAGCATTGAAGAATCAGGCAGCCAAAAAACTAGAGATTATTGTCCGTAATCAACCCTACGGTGGGGTAAAATTGGAAAAGATCCAAGAACTGCCCCGTACTGTGAGCGTACCTCAACCAGACGGTACGGTTAAAGCTATGCCGGATCCCAGACCAGAAGTGGCTCTCATCAAAGATATAATAGTCACGATAACAGGCAAAGCCCAAATCCTGAACTCGGAAGTGGTCTTGGGGAACCAGAAAATGAAAATTGGTACTGTGGTTGAGTTAGAAGCTCCTAAGTACAACTTTAAAGGTACGATCGTTGATATTCGCATTGAGTCAGCACCCCCGGCTGAAGCACGGTTGCTCTCAAGCCTCCCACTTCAGGTAGCTGACCAGCCTAAGTCCTTCTCGGACTACGTTTTCTAGGTCACGACACCTTCAGGTGCTTTCCAGCCTGTCGCTCTGTCGCCAATCATTAAACAGCCTTAGTAGGGGTAAAGCAGTGTGGTTGGCCCAACAAGCTTAGAAAACATTGGCGAGGAACACATTACACATCTGTAGACGAGACGCAACCATGTCTAACTACGTATTGACGTTTGTTTTTCCTCCCCGCTCTAAAGAGACGTTGCTCTCCAAACGTATCGAGGATTTTCGTGATAAAATGGACTTCACTCAAGCGACTGAGAAGCTAGAATTGGGTCAATCTAATTTGTGAGGGGACAGTTTCACGCAGAAACGCGGAGGCGCTGAGATATGAGGGAGGTAAATTAATGAAGTCAACAATGACGGATCGCGAAATTAATACCAAGTACGAGAAGGGCGATCTGGGGGTGGGGCACTAAGGTGCCCCACCCGCCAGATCTGTTACCACAGATCGCCGAATACTCACGGAAATTAATCGAGAAAAACTACCCAGTTTTGCAGCAGCCTTAAAAGAACCCGGTTATCTAAATGTTAGACCATATTATCAGAGAAGGGAACGTTGGGATGCCAAGAAGCAATCTCGATTGATAGAATCTTTTTTGATGAACATTCCCGTTCCCCCCATTATCCTTTATGAGACAGATTATAATGCCTATGAAGTAATAGATGGTCAACAGAGAATTACGGCAATTAGTGATTTCTACGACAATAAATTGCAACTAGAGGGACTGGAAATTTGGGAAGAACTCAATGGGAGGAATTCCCAAGAACTTCCCTCAAGAATCCAAGCTGGAATTGACCGCCGTTCCCTCTCCTCTATCGTCCTAATTACAGAGTCCACTTCCAATCCTGAAGAAGCAATGTTTCTCAAACAGCAAGCTTTTGAGCGCATTAATACTGGAGGAGTGTCTCTTAGTAAACAAGAGGTAAGAAATTGTTTATTTTCCGGTAATTTTAATAATCTCTTGATTGAATTGGCTAAAAATCAAATCTTTGCTAAAGCTTGGGGAATACCGAAAGAATCACAAAAACAAACTGAGAATCCATTATATAAAAAAATGGAAGATGTGGAATTAGTTCTCCGCTTCTTTGCTCTCCGAGATATGGATAATTTTAAATATGGAATCACAAAGCATCTGGATAAATATATGCGGGAGAGTGGAAAGTTAACATCAGAAGATAGGGAGGAACTCAAAGATATTTTTCTCAGAACTATTGACGGTGGTTATCAAATTTATGGCGATAACTTGTTTAAACCATTTAACTTAAAGTTAAATAAATGGATGACAAAAGCTTATAAAGCTTATTACGATGCAGTTATGGTAGGATTGAGCAATCATTATAAACGATATCGATACTTTAATTGCTCGGAAAACAACAGTGATTGAAGCAACAAAAGAGCTTTTGAAAGCAGACAAATCAAAACTCTTTACTGGTAGGGGCAACACTAAAGCTGATATTGAAAAGCGAATCCAATTGTTTGACAATATGTTGACTCAAGTAATTAAAGGGTAAGTAGTAATGTCCCAGGAATCCCTAGCTAAAGTAACCAAGGATATTGCTACTGTCCGTTTTATCATCCAGACTAACGATAGACTCCGGCAAATATTGTTTGAACAAGTCATTGAAGAGAATCTTAACTCACTAAAGGAAGTTGCTCCCAATAAAAATGATTGGCGAATTTACGATGACAGCGCTGTGGTGACGCGACTATACGCTATCTATGAAAGCTTTGTGGAAAAATTAATCAAGGATTGGATAAAGGAACTGCCCAAGATATTTACACTTTATTCAGATTTGCCCGAAAAAATTCGGCGCACTTACGAAAGAGGTGTAGCACAATTGCTTGAAGAACGGCAAAAGAAACAAGGTAGATTTAACCATCTTTCTGTTGAGAATGTGATTCGCGGTTTATATTGGGGAGTTACTGGTAATCCCCAATATAAGTTAATCCCCGATGCTTTTCTCTTCCACTCCCAAAACTTACGCAAAGACGCACTCCAGGAATTATTGGCTAATGGGAGAATACCTGATAGTTGGAAATGGATTAAAAACCATAGGAATATCAGGGATTTTATAGAAGAAGTTCGGGGTAATGAAAACACAGCTGACGGAGAACTCCAAGAATTTATCAATTATCGTAATGAAGCAGCCCACGGTGATTTAGAGAATTTCCAACATGCTCAAAAGCTCCTATATTTATGCTATTTCGTCGCTGCTTTGTGTCAAGCTATAGCTGAATTGGTAGATTATCAAATTCTTCAGGACAGAAAAGTACAAGAAATTGGTCACATTACCCGCTGGTTTCCTCGACCTAGAGCAGCAGCAGCAAAAGTGAAAGAAACAACTTTATCAGTAGGAGACAGCCTGTTTTTAGTCAGCAAGGAGAAAGGGTACTGCCAGCAGGTGACCATTGAGAGCATTATGATAGATGAAGAGGAAAAGGAGCAAGTGATAATAGGAGACGAAAGAGAAATAGGATTAAAATTCAATGCTCCTGCAAGGGAAGGATTGAGCTTGTATCCTATTGATGATATCCTGTGATAACTACTCACTCTAAATGTTCCAATTGTTCTTCTTTTTCTCGTTGGACAGAAATAGGTACCTTTTCAAACTCGGGCAACTCAACTAATTGTCTTTGTCGTCTCTGAGTTTTAGGTAAAAGTGCAGGCAAAGGTTCGGTTTGTTCCAACCAGCAGCTAGCTACCGGGAGGGTATGCTCTAAATCCTCCAGCAATCGAGGAATAATCATCACCGCATTCAATTCCCCAATGCGCTCTGCTTCATGCATTCCAGCTTCGATCGCCACGGCAACATTGGCAACTGTTCCCCTAATAATAGCAGTACACAAACCATCTCCAATCTGTTCATAAGAAGCTAATTGAACGTCGGCAGATTTGAGCATAGTATCAGCTGCTCCCACCATAGCAGGAAATCCCCTGGTTTCCAACAAACCAATACTCCGGTTGCTCAGACGGCTGTAACCTCGCTGGTGTTGAGCTAGTTGGGCTAAATGGCTGCCAATAGGAAATATTGCTTCTAAATTAGGCATGGGACGAGGAATGACTAATTTAGAGATTAACTGACCGAATTGTTCTGCGGTTTTGGCTCCCTCTTCTACCGCTAAACGCACATCAGCGGTTTTTCCCCTCACAATGGCTGTACAATAACCACTCCCAATTTTCTCATATCCCACCATAGTGACGTCTGCAGACTTGAGCATCATATCCGCTGTACCCACAATAGCGGGGAAACTCTTGGTGGAGACTAACCCTAAAGCGCTGTCTGCCATTTTGTACCGTTTTGCGTAAACTTGTTGGGATATTTGAGGTGGATCTAGTTCTAATTTAGACATTCTGGGGTGTGGAGGATCTTTAGGGGTGTGGTTAAGTCTTTTAACTTTCATTATAGTATAATTTCCGAAAGCTTTTATTTAGACGTGATGACTGAAAAGCCTCAACTCTCAGAAGAAGAAGCATCCCTATTATTGCGCCAACTCCTACACAAGGAAGGTAATTGGGTAGAATGGGGCAAAGCTTGCACTCATCTGCAAAAAGCAGGCTACAACAGACAAACTATTTTTGAGCAGACTGGTTTTCAAGGTAGCCAACAAAACCTCATCGTCGTGGCTGCACAAGTATACGACAGCATTGCTCAAGGGGGGGCTTCCCCAGAACTGCTATCCTATTGTCAAGGTCCTGTGAGTGACGTTTTATATGAGTTTCGCATTCTCAATCAAGCACAACGAGCTGCTGCGGCTGAATTAGCTAAAGAGAAGAAATTAAATGTAGATGATGCTAAGGAAGTGGCTAGAGCAATTCAGGATTTCTCCCGATTGTCTCAATTACCAGGGGGTTTTGTCAATCATCCCGGGGACGCGATCGCCTATCAATGTTGGAAGAGAGCGAAACAACAAAAAGATTTACAACTTCGTTCTCGTCTTATTGCTCGGGGATTGAAATTCGCCCATTCCCACGCTGCGAGGGAAAAAATTGAGCAACTTCTGAGTGATTTTACTGTCGTACCCCAAAGTACAGCCCCTCTGATGCCTTTGTATAGATTAGAAGAGGAAGAAGAATTAGGGCGCAATGTACCTTTAGCTGGTACTTTCCCGATTAGACGAGAAGATTTAGAGGTGGTTAAGGCTGTAAAAACTCAGGCCCCTTTCGGTATTGTAACCTATTCTGGTAGTGGTGCTATGGTACCCCTTCCTGGGTGGCAGGTTATTTTGAAAGCAGAAGATCCAGTGGCTATATTGTATCAGAGCGAGCGCCTACCTCAGCAACTTCCCGGTATGCCGGAACAAGTTTTGGTGGTAGTGGATAGGGGAGCGCGGCAATGGGATGTTAATAGTTACTTTTTGGTTGAACAAGGAGGTAAGTTGGAATTAAAGTGGTTTGCTGAATCTCCCTCTGTGAATATTTTAGGACGTCTTATGCTAATATTACGACTAAAAAAGATTTTTTGATGAAAATAATATTACTAAACCTGCAGCTATGGATGATTGATTTAATTATGTTTCACCCAGAGGCGCAGAGGCGCGGAGAGATAAGGAGGTCGTAGGT
>JACONB010000005.1 GCA_014323965.1 Prochloron sp. SP5CPC1
GTACTGCCTCAATGGCAATTTCTTTTTCTTTTTCGTAAGACATCCCTTTCCTCTCCGCGCCTCTGCGCCTCTGCGTGAAACTTTATCATAAACTATAATCAAACCTTTATTGTTAATTGAACTAAATTGAGCGAGACTTGTTCTAACGTTACCACTGGGCAACCCCTGAAACCTTGGCAACAATCAGGGTTGGAGTTGGTTGCTCTCCTTCAAGGGAGAGATGTAGTTTTAGCTATAGACTTGACGGAAAGCGTGGACTTCAATGCTGAGGGAAGGATTCGTTTGAGTCAAATTGTCCAAGATAGCTTGGAAAAGGGGGATACAGTTTATCTAGTTTCTTTTGCAAGTATTGTCTATCCTCAGGATAAGGCTATAGTCTTTCAAGGTAGGAAAGAGGATATCCAGGAAATTTTGGACGCTATTCCCTTGCAACCGGATCTCAAGTTGCGGAATACTGATATTCAAAAAGGGGAGTTATATATCTATCAGTACCTTGCTGGATTAAATCAGTGTCGTCTGGAAGCAGGAAGGAAGATTAAACCCCAGTCTGTAGTGTGGATCACTGATGCTCCTTTGGGAACCAATTCGGGAGCAGATTGGATTGAAACTCCTGCTGACAGCCCTTTTCGGGATGACAACTCCTGGGAAAGTCAAGCAAGGAGGGATTGGTTAAATATTTTACCTTTAAAGGAGCGATCCCGAAGGATAGTTACGGGGAATAGGGAAGTCTATAAACTGAGTGTGGTGGATATTCCTCCTACAGTTCAAGAATTCTGCACTCCAGCACCTGGAGGTAAAGAAACTTGTTTGGTTACTCCTTATTTAGTTCAGCAGCTTTGGTTACCTACTGCAATTTTAGCTCTGGGTTTCATGGGTTGTGTGCTGTTCTTAAAGCAGTGGTTGAGTTGGCAGAAAAAGTGGCAAGTTGTGGTGGAATATCCAGAAACGGAACAGGGAGAGGAGCAAATATGTCGTTTAGCTGTGAATGGGAAGATTAACATTGGGGGAGGAGATGATAGTATAGATAAGATTGAATGTGCTGGGGAGGAGGTGCGGGGTTATTTGGAACGGAAGGGGAATAAGTTGTTTCTCGTTCCTATCCCGGAAGGGCCAGCAATTTATTATAATGAGAGGGAAGTTACTAAACGGAAGCGTATATCAGGTGATAGTATCAGGATAAATTGTTCTGATCCATCTCAAAGGAATCGGGATTCTGCAATTACAATTGAGATTAAGAAGTAAAGGTTTCACCGCCGCCATTAATCAATGCCGGCGGCAGAGGCGCAGAGAGGAAAGGAGGCTATTATGAAGTCATCTGAAAAACGCCAAACAAGAGCTATTCATCGCACTATTTGCATTGGTTTAGGAGGAACGGGGAGAGATGTGATAATGCGCATTTTTTCAGAACTATGAGAGGATAAAAAAAGCTTTTGAAGTCGCAGATGAGCGCACCAGAGGTCATGAATCTACTCTGCTGCAACAGGGTGTGCTAGTACAACCGGGATTACATGTTTTTGTAGTGGGTTCTCTCTGTGGTGGTACCGGGAGTGGCATGTTTTTAGATGTTGCCTATACTCTGAGGAAGTCTTATGGTAATCAAGGAGTGCAAATTGCTGGCTATTTGGTCATGGATCCTTCGCTTTACGGCAACACTACGAGCATGATTGCCAATACCTATGCTGCTCTGAAAGAACTGAATTATTATACTAGTCCCAGTACCATCTTTACAGCTTGTTACAACCAACAAAGAAATGAGAAAGTAGAAGAGCAGCGTCCTCCTTTTAATTACACCTATTTGGTTTCCGGACAAACAGCAGGAGACTATAAAATAACTGCACAAAGAAAGCTCTGTAACGTCATCGCCCAAAAAATATCTCTAGGGTTTTATAGTGAATTGGAAACTCACCTCAAGAGTACCAGGGATAATTTTTACCAAGCTATGCTTTTGGAGCAGAATGACCACCCCCGTCCCAATGTTCAAGGTTATTTGACTTTTGGACTGGCTGCCATTTATTTCCCTCGTGATGCCATTGTCCAAATGGCTTTAAATCGCATTAGTAAGCAACTGGGAGAATTCTGGTTAAATGGAGACGGACAAAACCCCGATGCAGAGTTTTTGCTAGATCGGTTTCTCCTGGGTTGGTACGACGACTTAGCTCAGAAAGATGGCTTTAAGAGTAAACTAAAAGCAGCTACTATCTACAATAATAAGACTTTTGGAGATGCCCTCAAAGGTTGGATCAATAAGTTAGAGCGGAAAATTGACCAGTGCGAGAATAAAGATGACCGCACGGGGGTGATCCAGCAGTTACCCAGAGAGTTGCGCCAACAATTTAACACAACTCAACCGGGGGAAAGTGACAGTAGTCAGGGTATTTGGGTGAGGAAACTGCAAGAGAGTGGGAAACGGCTGACGGAACGATTAAAGCAAGATACAGATAGGTTTTTTGACTAATTGCTTACTCCAGGTGCTCCAGATTTCTCCATCAGAAGTAGCCGCAATTGGCTGGAAGCTTTGATAACAGAGCTGAATAGTGAGCAAAGGGATCTGGAGGAGGAGCTACAAGGCTTTAGTGGTGCCCGCAGTCAGGAAGATTTAGAGCAAAAATGGCAAGATGGACAACAGACTATCGGGGATATTGAGAAAAAAGCACGTATGCCATGGGGTAACCAAAACCATCGCCAAGTGCAGGAAGAAGCAAAACGAATTGTGCGGGAAGCAAAGAAGCTCATAGAGCACAACTTTGACTTAGCTGTAGCGCGAGAAGCACTGAAAATTGTGAAAACTTTGCAGCAGCAAGTACAGGAGCGAACTACTCAAGCTGCTAGCTTTAGTGGTTTGGTGGAAAACTTGAAAAGCGACTATGACAAACAAGAAGACTCCCAGAAAGGATTAAATCAGGATGAGTTGAGTGGAGAAGCTATCTTTCAAGACAACGATATTGAAGAATATAGCGATGCTCTCCTCTCCGATATGGACTTGTTCCTGTCTGTGAGTGAGGAAATGACAGCAGGATCTGGTAGGGGTAAGTCCTTGGGGAGTTTTGTTTATCGCGATCGCCTCACGGAAGAACAATTAAAAAAGGAAATCAATCTCGCCGTTGATCGTCTCTTTGGTTCTCGCAGCGCCAACATAGTTCAGTCTGTCATCAAGCGGTTCATGACTCAATACAACAGCATGGAGAATCGGGAGTACCTCTTGAGGAAAATCCAGCAAGACGCTCAACCCCTATTGGATCTGGACTTATCCGATCCCTACTACCGCAATGATACCGGAAAAGAGATATTCTGCGTCGGTTTTAAGGATAAGGAAGAACCGGAAGTGAAACAGTTTAAGAAGTTACTGCGAGAGAATTTGACTATTAGAGGCGATCAGATTAAGTCCATTCAAGAAGAAGAAGAGATTTTGTTTATCAATGAATACGCTGGTTTCCCTCTCAGACTGATTAAAGGTTTGGAGGATATGCGGGATACCTACAGCCGCGCTCTCAATGGAGCAGTTGCTTTTCTCCATAATGACGCAAGCATTCCTTGGGGAGATATTATCCCCCCTGATGCAGATCTAATGGAGTACTTGGAGGAGATTTTTTATCCTCTTCTCGCTCTGGGAAACCGGGAAAAGGAACGGTTAACATTTGACTTAAAAGACGAATTGCGTGGTAAAACGGAAACTGTTGCTCTCAGTCTCAACTGGGGGCAAGCTTTGGAAGAAATGGCGAACCGAGCAGATATGATTGCTGCTTGTAAGGAAGAGTTAGCTGCAAGGGAAACTCACATAGAACAACAACCCCAGCTTTGGGAGCAGGAGTACTTACCCAAACTGCGACAATTTGTTGAGGAAGTGGATAGCCTACGAGATAATCATCCCAATTATCCCTATAAAGAAAAAGTGGTGGGAAGGGAAAATGGAGTTATTGAGCGGTTCCGCCGTCGCATGGAAGAGAAAATCAAAAAGAAGGGAGAGCCACAATCCGTAACTCAGCCACTAAGTTCCTTTACCGCTCCCGCTTTGAAGGCACAAGTGGTTGAAGTAAATGATACCCCCAACAACAATTGGGAGAAATTGCAACAATTAGTTGAGATGAAAGAGAAGGGATATCTGTTAGAGGAAGAATTTGCAACAGCCAAAAAGAAAATTCTCGGACTGTAGTAGTCTGTAGCATCGCCCACCATGCCCTTTTCTTTATGAGATAATTGTGTTTCACGCAGAGGCACAGAGGCACAGAGGGTGGTGGGCAATGCCCATCCAACGAATTTAATGTAAAGGACTAATTTATCGTGTTAGACTCATTAATATTACCACCCTTGCTTCTTTTCCTGTGTATAGTGCTCATCATCTTACCCACTATAGCTTGTATTTTCCTCCGACGAACCATTTATAACCATATCATGAAGTCAGCTAAGACAGTCAGAGGATTGCTGAAAAATGGAATAATAAAAAAACTCGAGGAGAGATTCGAGAAAGCGAGTAAAAACCTAGAACAAGTAAATACCGGCGCTCTAGTAGATAGTATTTATAGCGAAGAGGAATTTAGCTTTTTGAGCCTAAATTGCGAGCAATGGGATGCATTTTGCCGCTTCTTACCAAACCTCTTGGTGTCCTTTGGTTTATTAGGCACTTTTTTCGGTATCACTCTCAACCTATCTAGCGTCACTGGTATAATTAATCAAAATAACAGTAATCTGGAAAACTTGCTCACTCAATTACAGCAACCCCTGCAAGGAATGGGAATTGCTTTCATCACCAGCTTAATTGCCATTGCTTGCAGTGCTACCTTGACATTAGTGAATCTGCGCTGGAACACCAGTTTAGCTAAGGAAAAGCTAATTAGCTCCTTAGAAGATTACCTGGATAATGTTTTACACCCCACTATAGAAGGTAAAACCCGTCTGGATAAAGCTGTCAACAGCATGGTAAAGCAGCAAAATGATTTTTTAATCAGGTTTCACGAGAAAGTTGGCGCAGTGTTGGAGTCAACATTGAAACCAGTAGCAGACAGAATTGCTGAGGAAAATGAAAGATCTCATCAGTTAGCAGAGCGGGTTTATGAAGGAATGCGAGACTCTTCTACTACTTTATTGCGAGGGGCGGAAAATTTTCGTGAAGTAACTAATATGTTGCAGACAAGTGCTAATACTTTTGCAGCAGCATCCGAAACAATTCAGGAGAGTCAATTTCCTGAGCGTCTCCAAGAAGCTACCAAAACCTTAGATAAATTCTCTGAATCAGTATCAAATTTGGAAGGTGCCACAAAATCTATAGAAGGGGCGATCGCCTCACTTCAACACTCTACTACAAAGATGGTAGAATTAGCACAACAACAAGTCAAGAGCTTAAATCAACAGTCAGCACAAACAAGGGAGTTGTCTGACGATAATAAACAGTCCCTCACCGATATTACCACTCAGCTACAGCAAGGAGCGGCTAAGATAGCAGAAAATATAGAAGCATTGAAACGTGTTCCGAAATATAAACATTCACTGCCACATGTGAACGATTTGAGGGGGGGGCGGAAATTTTTGTCTCTCCTGGACAATATTACCACTCAGCTACAGCAGGGAGCAGATAATATAGCAGCACTGGGAGTTTCTATGGAACGGTTACATGACAATAATTGCCAGTCCCTCACAGAAATTGCAACTCAGCTTCGCATAGGAGCGCAAAACACAGCAGCATTCCAAAAAGCTATTGTCCAGTTGAATCAAAATAATCAACAGTCCTTGACCCTGATTTCTACTAAACTAGAGCAAGGAGCGGATAATATAGCAGCACTGGGGGTTTCTCTGGAACACTTCCATGACAATAATAAACAATCACTGGACAAAATAATCAAGTCTGTTTGAGAGATGACCACCTAGGAGCGCAATAACTCCTAAGTAGAGCAACTCAAAGATTGTACAAGTAATTTGCAAGCCAACCAATCCGAACTAGCTAAGTATTACAATGGAAAATAAGGGGCATTGCAAGGGGTTCGGAAGCAAGGCTAGCAGCGTTACACCAAGCGAAATATGCCTTGTTTCAGCCTTTTTTACTTCTGGCAAAGTCTACAATTCTCAGTCAGCTAAAATTCGGTGTACACAATCTGAGAAAATTGGGCTATACTGTAATAGTGTATCATGGAACAAAAATCATGACAGACGAAAACTTTGAAGAATTGAAACAATTAATTTTAGACCTAAAAGAAGACCTAAAAGAGGACATCAACAACCTAGACAAGAAGATTCTAGATTTAGACAAGAAAGTAGAGGTAGGTTTTGCGGAGGTAAAAGGAGAGTTTAAGCGCGTTGATGTGGAGTTGAAGCGCATTGAAGGAAAATTGGACTAAAAACTAGGTGGTTACGAAAAACGACTGAAAAATGCAGAGTTTGTAAGTCGCGCTACCGTGACAGCCATATTCATCGGGTTTGTGGGTAGCCTTGCCAAAATTATATTCTTTTCCACATAACATTGAGGACAAATCATGACAGACCAAAACTTTGAAGAATTGAAACAATTAATTTTAGACCTAAAAGAAGACCTAAAAGAGGACATCCACAACCTAGACACAGAAATGAAGGTGGGTTTTGCGGAGGTAAAAGGAGAGTTGAAGCGCATTGAAGAAAAATCGGACCAAAAACTAGGTGGTTACGAAAAACGACTGAAAAATGCAGAGTTTGTAAGTCACACTACCGTGACAGCCGTATTCATCGGGTTTGTCGGTGGTCTTGCGAAACTTTTTTTCTTTTCCAACTAAGTCTTACAGCATTTAAGAGCGCCTAGTCAAGAAAAATTAGTCCAAAAATGAATGAAAGTGCTATGGTACAACCAATAAATAGACCCAATCAAGAAGAAATCAATGGAAAGGTAGAAAATACCGAAACTATTCCCTACGATTATGAAGCACGACCTATCTGGGAAATCGTTGTGGAGATTGGTAAGCAAATTCCCGATGAGGAGTTGGCTAAAATACCCACCGATTTAGCAAGAAACTTTGATTCTTATTGTAGTTAAGAGGATAAGAATCAGTGAGTCGAGTTTTTGCAGATACGGGTTATTGGATTGCATTGCTCAATCCTCGTGATGACTTGCACGACAGAGCAAAAAATCTGTCTCAATCTTTACAACAAGTTCATATAGTCACCAGTGAAATGGTATTAACCGAAGTGCTTAATAACAGGTTTTCTAGAGGGGGTGAAAATTACCGTCGTGCTGCTGTAGATTTGGTTCACAATCTTCGGAGCAATCCCGATACTACTGTTATTCCTCAAACAAGCACGTGGTTTAACCGAGGATTGACTTTATATAGACAGAGACTAGATAAAGCATGGAGTCTAACAGATTGCGTATCCTTCGAGATAATGAGAGAACAGCAGATTACCGAAGCACTAGCTTATGATATCCATTTCACCCAAGCTGGTTTTATCCCTTTATTAAGAAATCAAATTAGGCGCTGGTAACAATGAAAACTTTAACCCAATGGCAATATATAGAACAACGCCCTAACTCCTGGCGAAAGCAGCTTTATCTGAAAGGAAGAAAGCTGTCAGCTCAAACCGTTTGGTCCGATATGCTCGTCAACGGAGATACCCCAGAAGAAGCTGCCGATAACTGGGACTTACCCTTAGCAGCTATTGAAGAAGCTATTTGTTATTGTGAGACTCATAGAGAGCTGTTGCAACAAGAAGCAGAAGAAGAACGTCGTTATTTAGAAGAAGGAGGAGTCTTACTTGAGCCTCAGATTACTCATGGATGAAGACTCCCAAGCCAAACTTCTGGTAAAATCGTTGCGAATAGTAAGTCATGATATTGTGAGAGCATAGCTTTGAACCAATGGAACTATTAAGAGACTGTTTATAAAATCAATGTTCAGCCAGTAAGGGGCATCATCAGGTGTTAGTAGTTATTGAGAGATTTAGTTATGCGTCGTCGTTCCCGATATCTCAACTCCAAGCAAAACTTGAACATATGGGCACCTTTCACTGACTTAATGTCCAATGCTTTTATGATTCTCAGCTTATTTTTGCTGTTAGCATTATTGAGATTATCAGTAGTCAATGCTAAACTAGAAGACAAAGTGAAAGCTTTACAAGCAGCACAGCCCATTATCATAGATGCTCAATCGGGTAATTTCAACTTTGAACCCAGAAGTGCTGTCTTGACAGTCCAACTACAAAACTATCTCTTATATGAGGTAGTTCCCAAAATTAAAGAGATCGTCGAGGAAAAAGACCTAGATTTTGTTAGCATCATCGGTCATACTGACGGTGAGGAGATTGCAGCTCCCCGTAGCAATCTCGACCAAGATTTATCAGAAGTAGCTAATAACAGGAAACCCATTACCAGTTTAACACCTGGATCTAATGCGGATTTAGGGTTGATGCGAGCTTTAGCAGTAGTAAAATTCTTGCAGCAAACAGGTCGTTTCCAGGACGTCAAATTTCGTGCCTATTCAGCAGCCCAATTATATCTCCCCTCAGGGGAATTAGCTCCCACCAATTGGCCGCCAAAAGATCCAAGAAGACGCAGAATCGAAATTCGCTTCATTCCCCCTGGAATTGAAGAATAGCCAAAGAAATGGAGCTTGTTGAGGAACAAGCCCCGACAATCTAAATTTCTCTAACTACAGGTTTACCATCCTTGATTTCCCCCACTAAAATAACATCCGCTACCCCTACGAATAAGCCATTTTCCAGCACACCGGGAAGGTTATTAATTTTGACCTCCAAACTAGCTGGATCCTCAATACTCTCAAACTGAACATCAATGACTAAATTCCCCTGATCCGTCACCACCGGTCCCGCTTTTTTCACCCCCATGCGCAGTTCCGGTTTACCCCCTAGCTTTTCCAAACTCCGCATCACAGGAGTGACTGCCATCGGAATCACTTCAACTGGTAACTTGAAAGTAGAACCCAGTTTATCCACCAACTTACCGCTGTCTACCACAACGATAAATGTCTCAGCCAGAGAATCTACCACTTTTTCCCGGGTATGAGCAGCACCCCCCCCTTTAATCAAATTTTTCTGGGGATCCACTTCGTCTGCACCGTCGATCGCGATATCAATGCGATCGACTCCGTCCAAAGTAGTTAAAGGAATGCCATATTTTTTCGCCAAAACTTCTGCTTGAAAGGAGGTAGGAATACCGATAATATTTTCCAGCTCCCCTTTTTGGAGGCGATCCCCTAGAGACTGAATTGCATAAGCTGTTGTCGATCCAGTTCCCAAACCGACAATTGAGTTAGACTCTACTCTCCCAGCTGCTTTATAGCCCACTTCTTCTTTCATCACCTTTACAGGATCCATAAGTCCCGTCATTGTTATTGCTCCTGAAAATTCATGATTTTTATTGTGTTTTGTTCCCAACTAGCCAGTAGTTGTCAGCCTTGAACAACTACTAACTCATAACAATCAAGTTAACTAAATACTTCAAACATTAGTAGGTTGAGCAGCAAGCCTTTCCTTTAATTGGGCTAACTCAGCGGCCCAACGGGGGTCCGGTTGAATCGAATCTGCTCCCTTATTATTCAAAGGTGATTGAGATTGACGTTTAGAACGCTGTTTGCTGCGTTTGACCGTATTAGTCGGTACTTTATTCGGTACTGGTACTGGTTTTGGTTCTTTTTTGAGTTCTGTTCCCTCGGTGGATTTCTCCTCTTTATCTTGGTTCTTAGCGCGCGGCAAAGCCTTTTCAATTTTTAAGGTACTGTCCATAAAAGACAGACCATTGTACTTCTCAATGAATGTGTCAGCCACTTCATCGCTTGGTACGGTGACAAAAGCAAAACCTCGACATTTGCCAGTTTTGCGGTCTTTAATCACTTTTATGGAAACGTCCTCGCCAGCATCGGCAAACATATCTTGCAGAGCTTTGTGATCGATCTCTTCTTTTGGCAAATTACCTACATATAGACGAATGGACATTAAATCAACCTCCAAATTCAGATTTGCGAAAAACTTGCGGTGACATCAGCAAAATACCCACTGATAACAACTGATGAAGAGATCCCAGGAAAGAAATTTTCCTAAGATCCCGATGGATTTGCCAAAACGTTGCCCAAGCTTTGAGTCTCTTAACAACCTTTGCCATTGTTTACAATATCCGGTTGTACTGGTCAAAATCTACTTTCCTCTCGCTGATCGGTCTGCCGGGAGAGCTGACAATAGAGAGTTTCGGCTCTCGACAGTGCTGCAAGCAAAACTCACCTAAATTTTGCTTCTATCCTTGATTATTCCAGAATGTTTCCATTTTGGGAAGACTATTCTATCTCCTTCTTTGGACATCCTCAGCTTTTTTTGAGTAAATCTACTCGCCCCCTTCTTGAATTCGAGCAATTTTGCTTCCATCTCCAACAGCAGTATCTACACTACTATCATATAATTGGCATTTTGTCAAGCAAAATATTCAACTATTGAGAATATAATATATTTTCTATTACTTATATCAATTCCCAGCTTCTATGCTAACTTGATTTTATCGGTATATTAATCTAATGATTCCACAATATGTTCCAGAGCTGCTTAATCTGCACCGACTTTTCTGACGGTTTGGATCGCCTAATCCACTTCGTTCCCAATCTAGCTCAAGTCGGTCTCGCTAAAATAGTCTTTTTCCACAGCGTTCCTTTATGGGAAGAAGGAGAAATACCAAGAATAGACTCCCCCGCAATAGCAACTGCCAAGGCAACCCTGTCGGACGCCTTAAAATCAGTTCCCTCCGGGGTAGAAGTCAAAGTAGAAGTTGCTTCCGGACGACCTGTAGATACGATTCCTCGAATTCTCGATTCTTACCAAATCGATGTAATCATAGTCGGCACCTCTATTCAGAGCTTACTGCAAGAAAAGATTTTTGGCAGCACCACTATGGGGTTAGGGAAGTTAACCTCAAAACCCCTGATGATTCTCCGTCCTCAGCTAATTTCTACCTATACCTCCGAAGAACTGGCTTTGCGCTGTCAACATCTTTGGCGCAACTTACTAATCCCTTATAATGACACCTCGGCTGCTCGCTACTCAATCGAGGAAATCAAGTGCCTTTTGAACAACTCAGGTAACACCGTGGAAAAGTTCCTGCTCTGTTGGGTTATCGAGGATAAGGGTCGAGGAGCGAAGCTTGCAGAATATCGTTTGCAGGAAGCCCGCGCTAAGTTGGAAGTGGTCAAAACAGATTTGGAACAGCTGGGTAAGACAGTAGACATTGAGGTAAGACGGGGAAATCCTTTACAAGAGATATTAGAAGCTGCTTTGACTCATGATATTAGTGCCATAGCCATTGGGGACAATAGAAAAGGCAATTTACTTCAATGGACAGTTCCCAGTTTGGCCAACGAACTCCTGCGTCGCAGTTGGTTTCCGGTTTTGTTTTTCTCGGGCAAAAAGTAGAGATAAGCTTACGAGCTGACCTGGACTCCTTCTAGTTTCATCAGTATTTTCGGTTTGAGCTTTTCAAACTCCTGCTTTAACCTTTGTTTACTCACTTGGGTCTTGTTAGATCCTTTCAAAGTTCTGCTGTTCTTTGCCCACTCTTGGAGCAGATCACACTGTTTAGGCGCAATACTGGCATGGATCTGATGCTCGCAACTCTGGGGCTTATCTAGGGCAAATAGCAAGATTCTGTAGCTACCCTGCTCTCCCAAAATATGAGTTAATCTCTGACCTGTATTGGTTTTTAAGTCTAGATAGCAAGGCAACCATTTTGCTCCGCTGGACCGTTTATAGAGAACAGTAATCCACAGCATCATCGGGTGGGGTTTAGTCATAAATAAAAATTGATTGTAGCGAGTGCTAGACTTATGTGTGAGAATATCAGAGGAGTCTAACATCGCCCACAGGGTAGGAATAGGTTCTGTTTCCGAGGGAATCAAAGCAGGAAAGACAATTTTCCCCTGGGGTTTGTCCTTTGGCCAAGAATATTCTAAACAAATCTTATCAATAGGATTATGAATAGGAGCTTCAACAGACTGTGACTCACCGTCACAATTACGAGCAGAATAAACTGTTTCTTTTTCTGAATAATCTTCTTTGTCTGATAGACTTCTTCGCCAAGTAATTAAACTATCTCGAAGGGCCAACTCCTTTAAGGCTTGGGAAACTTCCTCAACACCTTGGGGGCGCTGGTCCGGTGATTTAGCTAGACATTTCATCACTAGCCTTTGCAGCGGGGAAGGCAAGTTTAGTTCTGGGTTAAACGGTTCCGGTTGTAAGTCATGATGAGCTTTATACCAACTACCAAAGGAAGATGTTTCTGGTAGCACAGGCATTTCTCCAGTTAGCATTTCGTACATCATTACCCCGAGGCTATAAATATCGGAGCGGTTATCCAGTTCTTTCCCCGACCTTTGGCTCTGGGGAACAATAAGCAAGAGTTCCCATAAAGGAATGAGTCATGGTGGAGCTGGATTGAATTAGTTTGGCGATGCCAAAATCTAATACTTTAACTAACTCCCCCAAAGTAGGATTTTGCACCACGAGAATATTACTGGGTTTAATATCCCGATGGATGATCTGGCAAAGTTCTTGGTTAAACAAAATTCCTTCATGGGCACCGGACATCCCGGCACAGATTTGACGAGTTATATTGCAGAATCGAGACAAGGACGGGGGTTCTTTCTCAATAATCTCACTCAGAGACTCTCCTTGGAGATATTCCATCACGTAATAAGGAATATCGCTATCATCTACTCCGTAATCGCGAACGCGAACGATATGAATGCTTTTCTCTCCCAAGAGAGCGCAGATAGTTGCTTCTCGCTCAAAGCGCTGGCGCATTTTCTCATTCAGCAACATTTGGGAGAGAAATTTAACCGCTACGGTCACACCGCCAAGCAAGGTATCTTCAGCACGATAAACTCGACCCATAGAACCTTCCCCAACCAACTTTAGGAGTTGATAGCGGTTAGCGAGTAAGCGGCTGATATTAGGGTCTAGCATGAGGTATAGATGAGAATTGCTAAAGTTTTCCAGATCCAGTGGTTAGTTCTATTTTTAGGCTTGACGCTCTAGAATTGCTTCCATGGTCTTGTTCGCTTTTTCCATTCTATCAAAACCTGCTGCTGTAATAAATGAAATTATAGCAAAATTATAGTAATAGTCCGACCACTGTATGGAGAGAACGCTCCACACAAATACCAACTAGGGGTTTCTGGTTCTACACCCAAGGATCGGAAAATAGGAAGCAATTTCCTCTGGCTGGGCAATTCGCTCTAGGGAAATACAGCATCAAGTGCGGAATGTGGGTTCAATCAACTCTCCATCAAAATCAATCTTAATGGGTCTAAACGCACATACCATGGAAATGGTGAATCCTTAAGATCAGCCCATTTTTCTTTATAGACTTCAGCTTGCAGTTGGTACTCCTGAGTATTAATCCCAGAACTATGCAAACTTAGATAAAGGGTAACCCGATGCTGAGTTTCACTCATCGTTACGAGCCAACAAGGAAAAGTATTCTCTAGATTTGGCTCTTTGAAGAAAATGAGATGATGGGCACGTATACCCACATACTTGATTGGTTTAGTTAGAATTTCCATAACTTGGAGAGTACAACCCCAGTCCAGTGCTTGAATTCTCTGATGGTCAATAATCTCAACGGGAGAAAAATTCTTGCACTCTGTTAATTGTGCTACCCTAAAAGTAGGAGGACGCTCAAAAATATCTTCTTTAGAACCAGAGGCAATAACTTGTCCTTGGGAAAGTACCAAGAGATTACCACAGACGCGGTAAGCTTCCTCCAACTTATGAGTGACGAAGAGAGTGAACCCTTCATAAGTAGAGAAAACCTCTGTCAGTAGCTTTTCTATTTGATTCCTTAGATAGGTATCAAGGGCGGAAAGGGGTTCATCTAAGAGTAAAGCTTCTGGAGCGTGCGCCATTGCTCTTGCCAAGGCTACCCGCTGTTGCTGTCCTCCTGAAAGTTGGTGAGGGTAGCGCTTTTCCAGTCCCTGTAAATCCATGAGTTCAATGTATTTCCACACCCGTTCTTTCCTTTGGGCTTTGGGCAATTCGTGCAGGCCAAAGCCGATGTTTTGAGCCACTTTCATATGGGGAAAGAGGGCGTAGTTTTGAAAAACAAAACCAATGCGGCGTTGGTGAGGAGGAAGGTTAATACCCTGTTGGGAATCAAACAGAACTCGTCCGTTTAAAACAATGCGCCCTTGAGTGGGTTTTTCCAAACCAGCAATGCACTTTAGAGTCAGACTTTTACCAGAACCAGAGGCTCCTAAGATTCCCAAAGGCTTATCATGAAGAGTAAACTTAGCTGAGAGGGTAAAGCTAGAACCTAAGTCTTTTCGTAAGTCTACTAACAGTCCTTTGGTTTTGGTTGTAAGTTGTTTCCTTAGTTCTCCGTTGGATTCGCCAGTTCTTGTTTTGCGCCAGTTGAGTAACCAGTGACTAATAATTGACCACCAACGATTGATTAATATAGAGCAATAATTGACTAGCCGACTCTGAGAGTAGTTTTCAGCATCAGACCAATAGTTAATCGTGGTGATTGCCACTAGGGCGATCGCTACTATCATCAACACCCAGATTAGTGCTTCCTCCATCTTCCCTGCT
>JACONB010000006.1 GCA_014323965.1 Prochloron sp. SP5CPC1
GTGGAATAATTATATCTTCTACTTCGGCGGGCATGGTTAAAGTTGCCGCAGCTTCTGAATTTTGAGTCAAGGTCATGGTGGTTAGGGGGCAAAATGGCTACCTCTAGTTTAATCCGGGGTTTGGAAGTTGATTCATCACAAAAGTCTACTAAATTGATACCCCCTGAGCTGAAGCCACAGAAGATTCTGTTAGGGGGTATCGTTACAAAGCAAAGGTTGTCGTGGGTAGGTGAATTTATCCCCTGCCCACGACTTCTCTATTTGAGGATAGCTAGGCATATTAGAAAGATTTAAAATTTGAGTTGCCTGGTGGAGAAGACTATTGCGTATCTGGCTCAACACCTAACTGCTTAAGCCTAGCCAGCAACTCCTCCACCCGTTGTTGCGCCAGTTCTTTTTGTTCTCGTTCTTCTTGAGCTTGTTGCTGTGCTAGTTCTTTTTCCTGTTTTTCCTGCTCCGCTCTCTCTTGTGGAGTCCGAATCAATTGCCCCTGGGGATTAAAAAACCGCAGTTTTGACTCATACACTCCCAAAAACAACTCTAACTGCTCACTCCACAACCACTCTTGCTCATTTGGCTCTAGGGGCTGGTACTTTCCTCGTAGGAGGCTAAATCCTTTGAACTCCAAGGTATCGGGGTCAAACCAGAAATATTCTGGCGTGCGAAAGGTGTCTTGGTAAAGCTGTTTCTTCAACCCTTTATCAACTTTGGCAGTGCTCTTAGAGAGCAGTTCCACAATTACATGAGGATATTTCCCCTGTTCAGCCCACAGTACCCAGCTTTTGCGTGGTTTATTTTCCTCCCCTAAAACCACAAAAAAATCTGGCCCACGAAAGTCCCGGGTGGTAATGTGTTCGGGACTGAAAAAAATCGTCAGATTCCCAGTGGCATAGAAGTCGGTGCGCTCTCGCCACCACCACTTGAGACAAGCCAGCAACAGCTCTATTTGCTCCCGATGCAGGTCACTTTCCAAAGGTGGTTCATCACTCCATAAATCCCAGGGTGGAATAATTATATCTTCTACTTCGGTGGATATGGTTAAATTTGCCGCAGCTTCTGAATTTTGAGTCAAGGTCATGGTAGTTAGGGGGCAAAATGGCTACCTCTAGTTTAGGTGGTTTTGGCAAGCGATCCCGCAGGGATCCGCTTCGCGGTGCGCCCTCAAGCACTAATGGAGTTTAATCCCATTACCGCTTATTACTGGCAAGGGAGAGCGTTGTTCGCCTTGGGGGATGTGAGAGGTGCTAGGAAAGCTTACCGCAGAGTTGTTCTATCCAGCACGAGGGGTGGTGAAGCAGGCTGTGCCGGATTTGTAAAGTTTTGTTGCTAAATTGCTCTGCCTTTTAGGCTTTTTTTTTGAGTTATGGGCTGATTTTGAAAAAATTACCCCTAACTCGAAAAATTGGACGGAATTACCCCGTGAAAACGTCTTTAAAAGTGTAAGCGAAAAAAACTACTCCACTGTGCAGGATGCAAGGCATTATGGATACAACCATGAATTTTGGAAAATACAATGGGAAAATCTACGTCACTAAAGACAACGAGTATGTGCGCTATTCTGACAGCAATGCTAGTACTGTTTAGAAGTTACAGTATGGCTTCTGGAATGTTTGATAATGGAGAATCATGATTCCACTTTTTAAACCACTGATAGAAGAGGAAGAATTAAACGGGACTCATGAGGCACTGAAGTCCGGTTGGCTGGGAATAGGTAGTTACATGGGAGAAGGGAGTTATGTATACCATTTTGAAAAAAACATAAATAATGTAATAAATGCACCAGAGCGTCATGTAGGTGCAGTTAGTACTGGATACGCTGCGCTGCACCTGGGATTGCTGATTGCTGGTGTAAGTGGCGGTGATGAAGTGATTACAGCCTCGTTAAACAATATCGCAGATTTTCAGGCCATCCTGGCAACAGGGGCCATGCCTGTCTTCTGTGATATAGACGAAGAAACATTATGTATTGATTTGGATAAGGCTTCTGGGTTAGTAACTCAGAGAACTAAAGCGATTATTGTGATGGATTATGCCTGCCATCTGTGCGATCACGAGCAAGTTGCCGATTTTTCCAAGCAATACAATTTACGGGTTATCCACGACGCTGCCCATTCATTTGGTGCTCGATACCAGGGGCAAATGGTAGGCAGTTTTTCCGATATTACAATGTTCAGTTTTGATGCAGCTAAAGCATTGACTTGTATTGATGGCGGAGCATTAGTCCTCAATTCTCAGGCAGAACTGGATACTTTGCATGAACTGCGTTTGATGGGTAAAACTTCTGGTCGTGGCAGCTACGATATTCAGCGTTTGGGGTATCGTTATCATTTAGCCAATCCTCATGCTGCGATTGGACTGGCTCAACTAACCAAATTACCCCATATTATTGAAAGTCGTATAGCAGCCTGCCGTTACTATAATGATCAACTCTCTAATCTCCCGCCAATTATCACACCAAAAACCCGTTTTGATGATGTTAATCCGTTTATGTACTACATCCGTGTACCTACTGAACAGCGTGATGCCTTACAGGTATACCTAAAACAACGGGGAATTGAAACCGGTGTTCATTGGAAACCAGGTCATCATTTCACTTTGTTTAAAACAAGCCGTCGAGATGATATGAGTGTTACCGAACGATTAGGAAAAGAAATATTGTCATTACCATTACACTCACTGATGTCACATCGTTTACAAGATGAGGTGATTAATGGCATAATTGATTTTTTTCAGAAAGAGGTTTGTTAAATATGAAGAAAACAAAACAAACTGATTTTGAGTACGAGAAGCTGTTTGATCCAGATCATTATTTTCATTTCTATGCCCATCGCTTGAATGAAGAACAAACACAGACTGAAATTAAATTCCTGATAAATACGCTATCGCTAGATCAAGGCCATCATATCCTTGATTTGGCTTGTGGTTGGGGAAGGCATGCTAACCGGCTAGCTCAACAGAGTTACAAGGTAATGGGAATAGATCGCACAAGCGGATTCTTAGCGCGTGCAAAAAAAGAAGCTGAGCAACTTAATGTGTCTGTTAATTATAGACATGGAGATATGCGGGGCATTGATTTTCAAGCCGATTTTGATCGTGTTTTGTGTTTGTTTACAGCTTTTGGCTATTTTGATGATGAAGACAATCAGCAGGTACTTAGCAATATTTCACGAGCACTTAAGCCCGAAGGATTATTATGCTTTGATATTCCTCATCGTGACGTCCAAGTCCAAAAACAGAAGCCCTATATGGTTACCCATGTCGGTCAAGACATGATGATTGACCAGATGCAATTTGATAGTTTGAGCGGCAGGCGTTATTATAGGCGCACTTTGATTCGTGATGGAAAAAGACAAGATATTTCCTTTTTCGTCAGACTTTATAATGTGCAAGAAATTAGTATATTATTGACACAAGCTGGATTGACATTAAAACAAATTTATGCAAATTGGGATTCGAGTGAATTTACTTCAGAATCTGAACGCATGATTCTTATTGCTCAAAAACGGAGTAAACTATGAAAGAAGTACGAGCAGCTTATCAGGATAATGGGTTTTATATTAGCAAGCAGCCTGTAATACCTTTGAATATTGTACAAGCTGCATTGAAAAGTATGGAAGCGGTACGTCAAGGTCACTATGATACGGGCATCTCTCCTGCCGACCCTTCTTGGACGGCTGAAGAAGGAAATGATGTTTTATGTCGCATTTCAATGCCATACTTTGCAAGTCAAGCTGTAAGGGATTTAATAGAACATCCAGCGTTGGCAAAGTTTGTGGCGGAGGTAACGGGTTCAGAAGTTTTACAGGCATGGTGGAATGTTTATTTCTCTCAACCACCGACAATGCAGAGTGAAACATATATTGGCGTACATCAAGACTTTGCATATTGGACAGAGTTATGGGATAACAGTGATGGACTGTTCACAGCTTGGATTGCTTTGAATGATGTCAGGCAAAACTCAGGAGCACTACACTATGCTGCCCAAACCAATAAAAATAGAGGTGAGCATAATTTCTTTTTTGAGGGCGATTTAAATAACCAAATTCAGATAGTTCGTCAGGCACATAAAGGAGAATGGCGTGAAGAATTAGCCCTACTTCCAGCCGGTGGTATAAGTATTCATCATGGTTTAACTTATCACTGGAGTGGCTTAAACACTTCATCCCAACCGATAATCAATATTGCTATTCATCTCCGTTCGGAAAAATCAAAGCTCTTAAAGAAGGAAAGAAAGACACGTTATATTGATCAATTTGACAAGTGTCCAGTTATCTATGGAGCAGCTTCACTAATACAGGATTTCGGATGATGATAAAAGGAATTGACCATCTGGATCTGACCGTGGGTGATTTGGAGGCATTTATTACTTTTTTTACTGCATTAGGCTTTCAAGTAGTACGTCGTACTAAACATGGAGGCGAAGCAGTTGAACTTCAATATCCAGGAAAGGATCAACCTATTATTGAACTTCATCCATCTCAATTGCCCGATGGTAGTCAGCAACCGTTAGGATTACGCCATATTGCATTCAAGGCAGATGATATTGATGAATTGGCTGAACTTGTAAAACAAAGAGAGATACACTCTTTAGGCTCTCCCGAATTTTATGAACCTACAGGTCGAATGTTATTTTCCGTTCTCGACCCTGATGGTCGAAAACTTCAATTTGTTGGAACATCGCAAGTCTTGAACGAACAACATGATGAGAAGTGAATCAGACAAACAATATTACTGTGCTGAGTTTCGCAAATATAGTACTCCTACTATCTCTGATGTCCTAGATAGTCTTGGAATAGCAGGAGGTTTACGTGGTATTCATCAGAGAGGTAGTCACAGTGATTGTGTAGGATTTGTGTTTACTGTCAAGTTTCAGTTGATGGATAGAGAGGAATTTTATGCAGCAGATGACTTCATCGAAGATGTTTCAAAAGGAGATGTAATTGTTATTGATAATGCGGGTCGAGACTTCTGCACAGTTTGGGGTAATATTTTGACAGAGTTTGCTGTTAAAAAAGGTATAGCAGGTACGATTGTATATGGTGCAATTCGCGATATATCAGAAAGCCACAATCTGAAGTACCCATTGTTCAGTAGCCATGTTTTCATGCAATCAGGAAAAGCCCGTATACGAAAGGAAGCTCAACAATGTCCAATTAGCATCAATGGAACTATTGTAAACAATGGAGATTTACTTCGTGCAGATGCGAATGGTTGTGTTGTCGTTCCTCAATCTCAATTGAATGAAGTTCTGGAGCGTGCTGCAAATATACGCAAAACAGAGCAATGTATCATTGATGGTGTTCGTGCAGGAAAGTCAGTTAGCCTGCTGCGGAAAAAGTATTCATATGCCAAACCATGGGAACAAAAGCGATGAACATAATTGATACTTTCATGTATAATTTAAATTAGTTCAAAAGGATAGATTAGTTTTATGACTTTGACATACCTAGCACCCCTCACATCGTCCAATGCTAACAATGCCCTGAGTTGCCAGTAATAAGCGGCAGTGGGATTAAACTCCATCAGGGCTTGAGGGCGATCACCCAAGGGACAGCGCCTGCATGGGATTAGCTTTTCGGGGCTAACGCTTGGGCGATTGGAAGAGTAAACTTTTATGATTCCTTTGTTTTTGATTTTGTCTTGAGGTCAAAAATAATTTGCTTTTGCCACCGGATTTGATATTACGCGCTACTAGGCAGATTCAACTTGTCTTTTGGCTAAAATCCCAGAGATTTCCAAGGATTTATTTGGTCGTCTAGCTAGTTTCGTTTACCAATAAAGTAACTCAGGAGATTAGTATGATCATTGTAATGAAGCAAGAAGCTAGTGAGCTAGATGTGGTTGCAGTCTGTTCTCGAGCCGATCAGTTTGGGTTTGAAGCGTATCCTGTCAAGAACCTAGAACGCACGATCATCACTCTAACTGGCATCAATAGAAGTGTTAGTAAGGATGACATTAGTGGCCTTCCAGGAATTGAATGTATTTTTGATACTCGACCTCCTGCTTATGAGCGTGCTCGTCGCGAATCTCTCAAGCAGAAAACGACTATAAAGATCTTTCCTGGTGTTGTTATTGGTGAGGGACTATCCATTATTGCAGGGCCTTGCTCCGTTGAAAGTCGTGAACAGGTCATCGGTATTGCCCAGCAAGTTAAGTCGTGCGGGGCTGATGCCTTGCGAGGTGGCATATTTAAACCACGTTCTCTGCCTTATCGCTTTAATGGCATTGGTGAAAGGGGATTGGAATACTTGCATGAAGTGCGTGAAGCAACGGGTTTGCCTATTGTGACTGAAGTGCTGGCGACGAATATGGTTGAAAAGGTTGCTGAAGTAGCGGATGTCATTCAGGTCGGTACACGCAGCATGAGAAATGCGGACTTATTAACAGAGCTGGGAAGAACTCAAGTCCCGGTACTGCTAAAGCGAGGTATGGCTGCGACGATTGAAGAATTGTTGATGGCGGCGGAGTATATCATGGCTCCAGGGAACCCCAATGTGATCTTGTGCGAACGAGGTATCCGCACTTTTGAAAAGTATACCCGAAACACGCTGGATCTAAACGCTATCCCAGCTATCAAGAAGCTTTCCCATCTTCCCGTTGTCGTCGATCCTTCTCACGGCACTGGGCGACGAGAAATGGTGCTGCCAATGGCCCGAGCAGCTGTTGCATGTGGCGCTGATGGCTTGTTGATTGAAGTGCATAACAACCCCAACTATTCTGTCACTGATTCAAAGCAGGCCATAACACCTGAAATGTTTGGTCAGTTAGTCCGAGAAGCGCGAGCTATTCATCAGTTGATTTATACAAACTCAGAGGAAAATTAAAGCATGAAAGGCGATCAAGTACTGCTAATTACACCTTTCACCAATACAGGCGACATTGATGAAAAATCATTGGCAAATCATATTGAATTTGTCCTCGGTAGTGGTGCACATGGAGTGATCGGGTTGGGATCAACAGGTGAGTTCTTCGTGATGGAACCTAAAGAACGGGTTGAAGTCATGCGCTCGATCTCTCAATGTGTTGATGGTCGAGTACCCGTCACCTTTGGCGTAGGAGATAGCTCCACACGTACCGCTATCGAGTTAGCTAAAAATGCCGAAGAATTAGGTGCCAACTGTGTAATGCTACAAGCACCTTACTACTTTCAACATTCCACTCAAGCAATACTAACGCACTTCTTAATGGTAGCTCGATCCATCAGTATTCCAGTCATGGTCTATGATGGTGGCGGAGGAACTGAGATTTCTATCGAGCAATTAGAGTACCTGAATCGTCAAGAAGCAAATATAAATTGTGTAAAAACTATCATTCCAAATCCAACAAAAATAGGCGCAGCCGTATCATCTCTGCCAGATATGAGAATATTTTGCGGGGATGAATATACGCTAATGTTGGCGCTTCATCATGGTGCCGTTGGCAGTAGCATTGGTGCGGGAAATATCCAACCCGACGTAACATCTGGTATTCACAATAGTTTTGAGGAAGGCAACCTTGAAGAGGCTCGTCGTCTATATAACGAGAAACTTTTGCCTGCGACAGCCATCGTTGCAACAAGTAAATCAGAATATATTCGTTGCTTCAAGGAAGTATTGGCAGCTAAGGGTATCATCAAGTCTCCTTTTACCCGAGAACCTCTATTGCCACTCGATCCAATTCGACGAGAAGAGCTGATGTCTGTCATGAAGGATCTAGGAGTTTTATGAATCCTCGTCTTGCTAGCTTGCCAACCTACTTGTGGGGAAAGTATCTTCAATTAGTATTCAGCAAGGTTCATGTCGATCTTTCTCCAATCTCTTTACACATAGGAGAACCGAAGCACGCTCCACCAAAAGTCATCAGACAAGCATTGGTGGATTCGTTGTCGGGTCTTAGGCATTATACGAATGTAAAAGGAAGCCAGGAGTTAAGGGAAGCAATAGCATCATGGCTACAACAACGATTTAAGCTTGCTCATGTCAACCCAGATCGGCAGGTTCTTCCTGTCAATGGTACCCGTGAGGCTCTTTTTGGTATTGCGCAATGTGTTGTTGATTCCAGGCAACCCAACCCCAAGGTATTGATACCCAACCCTTTTTATGAAGCTTACCTTTGTGGTGCTATTCTCGCTGGTGGCTCACCTGTTTATACTAATTGTCTAGAGGCAACAGACTTCTTACCCGACTTCTCTTCAGTCTCCAAACAAGACTGGCAAGATTGTCAGTTACTCTATATTTGCTCGCCCAGTAACCCATGCGGCACTATCATTCCTAGAGAAAGCATGGAAATGCTGATTCGCTATGCAGAACGGTACGACTTCATTATTGCATCAGATGAATGTTATTCTGAAATTTACGGTAATGAAGATACTCCTCCCACTGGATTACTAGAAGCAGCTTGGGCAATGGGGCTAGAAGATTTTAAACGTTGTATTGTGTTTCACAGTCTATCAAAGCGTTCAAATGTTCCGGGATTACGCTCTGGTTTTGTGGCCGGTGATGCGGAAATAATTCAAAAATTTGAGAAATACCGCTCATATCAGGGTTACACTATGCCGAGTTACATACAGGCAGCTAGTACTATCGCATGGAAAGATGAAAAGCATGTTGTAAAAAACAGACAATTATATAGGGAGAAATTTGCAGTAATGAAGGATATCTTGTCGCCAACGTTACCTGTACATATTCCACCGGCGTCTTTTTATCTTTGGTTAAAGACTCCAATACCTGATGTTGACTTTACACGTCAGCTCTATCTTCAAAAACATGTTATGGTTATACCTGGAAGTTACTTGGCTTACCGAAGCGAAGGAATTAATCCGGGGGAAGGGTTTATACGTCTTGCTTTAGTGCCAGAATTGCAGCAATGTGTGGAAGCTGCTTACAGAATTAAAAACTTTATAGAAACAGGACTTACGCAACGGCACTAATTATAGGGGCAATATCTCGAATACTTACCAAGCTATACACCATATATAGTGGTACTGCGTAAGTCCTGAGAAAAAAACTACAGTCAGGCACTCACTCATTGATGTAAATCGGTAAGTTCGCTTTAGCTAGATTTGTTAGCTATTACGTTCGACACGTCTTTACTACTGAAACAAAAAAATATGACGGATAAGCTATCAGCTATAGAATTGAAAAATTGTTTGTCAACTGTCAAGTTGCTAGCAATGGACGCAGATGGTATTCTGACCGATGGGGGTATTTATTACACCGATGATGGGAAACAGATTAAGCGATTTAACGTCAAGGACGGTCAGGGATTAAAACTTGTTGGTAACTGTGGCATAAATTTGGCAATCATCAGCGCCAGTAATTCTCCTGCTATCCTTCACCGAGCCGAAAGTTTAGGTATTGCGAATGTATTTGTGGGTGTTGAGGACAAGCTGGAAGTTTTAAAGGAGCTTTGTCAAACTCTAAATATAACGTTTTCAGAAGTGGCTTATGTCGGTGACGACATAAATGACTTGACTATTATGAAAAGAGTTCGTTGCCCCTTAACGGTGGCTGATGCAATTTATGAAGTAAAAGAAACCGCAGTTTATGTCACCCAAAAGCAAGGTGGGCAGGGAGCTATCAGAGAGATCTGTGATTTACTTATTGGATCTTGTTCTTGACTTTCTTATACCGAGCGTATGTGAGCTTGCACATTACAAGAAAGCTGAAACCCTTGCTACACATAAATCTATTTTGCTCATCCTCATATACTTTCGATATTAGGATTTCGTACCACCTTTAAACGTTTTTTTGTTAAGGTTATGATTGCGAAAGAGTGTTTTTTACACTAACCAGAATAGCCAGAGATTGGTAGTAATTTAAGCAAAAGGAAAAGGAAAAGTCAATGACTCAGAAGAATCGGGTAGAGAATGTTGAACTTTTAGATGTCAGTTTACGAGATGGCGGGTATCGCAACCAATTTGGATTTTCTTGCTCCAACTCGGTCGAGACTGTAGAAATGCTAGTGTCAGCAGGTCTGCGAAATATTGAGATTGGCTACCGTAATGGGTATGAAGGGGGAGTAACAGCCAGATGCGATGACGATTATATTATCAAGCTAAATGAACGAGTGCCTAACTGTCGCCTTTGTGTTATGGTACATCCGGATAAGGTAACCGAATCGGACATGAGAGCCTTGCGTCGCTTAGGGATTGGTTTGGTTCGAGTAGCTTTCCCGCCCAAGTATCGTTGGAAAAATAATTTAAAAATATTACAGCAAGCCTTTGATGCAGTAAATATTTGTCGTCAAGCCGATTTGTTGGTGAGTGCAAATCTTGTTCAAGCTAGCTATTTGCAGGAAAAAGAGATGCTGGATTTAGCCCATCAAGCTGAAAAATCAGGGGCTAATTTCGTTTATGTAGCAGATTCTAATGGTAACTTCTTACCTAATGACGTAGTTGGACGCATATCTCTGCTAAAAGAGAACCTTTCAGCCAAGATTGGATTTCATCCTCATAATAATTTGTCCCTTGCTTTATCAAATGCCATTGCTGCCATTGACAGTGGTGTTGATATTATTGATTCTTCTATTCGAGGATATGGTCGTGCTGCTGGTAATTTGAGTACTGAGGTTTTTGTCGCTTATCTAAAGCGCAGTCGCATCCAGAATAGCTACAACTTAGTGAAGTTGCTCGAACTAGCTGAATTTTGGGACAAGGAGATGGCTTGTGACCGGATGTCCCTTACACCTCAAGATATACTTTTTGGAGCAGTGAACTTTTCTTCGCCTGAGTTTTGTCGCGACTTAAATGATATTTCAGCATCCGAATGTATCTCTTGGTATGAACTTGCCTATGAGCTAGGTAAGCTAGAGCCGGAAAGTCCAGAACGCTTATCTATACTAAAGGTAGCAAGTCAGATAAGGCAAAGGTAAATTGCTCTATCATCGTCACTCCATTCATAACTGTAATGATTGAAGTGACGCTGATATTTTTGATGAAGTCCACACCTACAAAAGGAGAGAATCGAAGTGATAGATAAATGTGCAACCTATCAGGAGTTAAGCAAAGAATGTCCCTAACTTCTCTTAGTGAAACTGAAAGCGGCGTTGGGCTCGATATACTAGCAAGGAATACGAGGACTATTCTCTTCATACAGGTCGCTGGACTTACACTGACTTATATAGCGCAAATTTTTTTGGCGCGATGGATGGGCAAAGTGGAGTATGGAGTTTATGAATTCATAACTTCTTGGTCTTTGGTTCTAGCCATCCCTGCTGGATTAGGATTGCCTCGGGCAGTGTTGCGCTTCATTTCAGAATATCGTGTTCGACAAGAGTGGGGAGAGTTACAGGGTTTGCTCTTGAGTAGCTGGCAATTTACGCTCGGAGTAGGTCTGCTGCTCTGCTTGGGTGCGACGCAAGTTATCTCTTTTCTAAACCTGCATAGCAACTTTGCGTACAGACCCATTCTGCTAGTAGCAGTTTGGTTAGTTCCTCTACAAGCATTGATTCAATTACAAGAAGATATGGCTCGAGGGGTAGAGGATATCCCTTTAGCCTATGCTCCTTCAAAGGTGCTCTGGCCAATCCTTATGTTAGGGAGCGTTTTTTTTGTGTTCCACCAGACTCACAGTCTGACCAGTCTTCTTGCTACCAAAATGGCGATTCTGACATTGACCGCCGCGATCGCTTTTCAGATTGTATGCCTCTGGATTAAATTTGATAGAGAGATTGGCAAAGTACGGTCTGTTTACAAACCAATTCAATGGATGTCAGTAGCAATCCCTCTACTACTGGATCGGACTTTCGAGGTCTTTTTGACACAGATAGACATTCTGATGGTTGGGTCACTACTTAGTTCTGGAGATGCTGGTATTTACAGTACAGCAGCAAAAACAGCTGTATGGACTAGTTTTATCTTACAGAGTCTGAATTTCGTGGCTGCACCTACTTATGCCGTCTTGCATACCAAGAACAATCATAGAGAACTACAAAAAGTAGTGAGTAGCGTCACATTATGGATTTTTGTACCTTCTATCGTAATAGCCACTAGTTTAGCTATCTTCGCTAAGCCTCTCCTTAGCCTTTTTGGTTCGGGATTTCTGGAAGCTCATTGGTCGCTAAAGGTGCTGCTTATCGGATACTTAGTGGATAACATGTGTGGATCTGTCAGCAACCTAATTGTTATGACTGGTCATCAGAATAAATCCGCCTTAGTTTCCACTTTCTGTGCTATTTTAAATTTTGCTTTGAATCTGCTCCTGATTCCTCACTTTGGAATTGTTGGTGCTGCTATTGCCACAACCTCGACTATGATAATTTGGAACATCTGGCTATCCATCTTACTGATAAAACACGTCAACATTAATCCAACAATCTTTTACTCTTTAGGCATTGGTCAAGATTCTGAATTACATGCAGACTAAGAGGCTGTTTTAAAAGTGAAAAAGGGAGTAATATTGGCTATGTATATTGGTTCCGAAAATTAGTTTTCAATTGCTGCAATTTGGTTGTGACAGGAGTCCTATGCCCAAAGATGTTTAATTTTGTTACAGCATTCAATATTTTTGTGAAAAACGCTATAATCACTGTTAGTAGGCTCTCAATAACATGAGTCTATCACTTTCATCAAGCTGAGTTTATCGCGGTATGCAGATCGGTTAAGCGCAAACAACGCTAGTTGTGTGGAGCGCCCCCACACAACTAACTGTACTTAACGTGCTTGCCGCTGTATATTTCGGACAGGTCTATAGATTCAGGCTATCCACGACCAATCGAAGGAAACAGGGGAAGTTTTACCGATTAGACGTTGAAAGGTAGACTTATCCGAGTTGCGATACATACCATAACCTGACTTTTCACGGAATGTGGAAAAAGAGCGATCGCTCCTTGGAAACTGTAAGGGTGTGATCGCTAGTCTTCGGGAGGATGCCAACCTGCTATCACCCAATAACTCCGAACTATTAAAGCGTCTGGATCGTCACACTCGTTGTAAAACTGTGACTGTAGCCCAACAATAGTTGGTGTTTTGCCAACAATAAATATGCCATTTTCACTCCATCGAAAATGCTCAGACCAAACTTGAGTGCGTGGGTTAAAAAGTGTGATCGCCACTCTTGTAGGTTGGGTTTCGTTGCCTCAACCCAACATCATCTCTCCCTTGCAGTTATCTTGAGAGAGTTGGGTTTCTTGGACTTTGGACAAAAAAAGATGTTTTTGCCGATGACAAGTCAAAAATTGGCTCCGGATGTTCAAGATTTTTTGAAGTGGAGGAGGCAACTCTATAATGCCCTTGGTTAGAGGCATTCCTCTTCAAATCTCCAAGCTTCTTCAGTGCGGTCGCTAATTTTGTAATGTCGTGACACAGCTAAAATGGTTCAAACCTTTGAATTTGGATGGAAAGCTGTCTCATTTCTATTGCACAGTTTTAGTCGTGTCACGCCACTACGGAATATACATTTCCAATGATGCCCCAGCCAGAAAAATTAACTCATCAATAATATCGCTCGCTTCTTGATAGAGTAGCCGAGTTAAGAAACAGCGATCAGCCATCAACAATCTATTACTCACTCCAAGCACTAAGAAACTCTACTTGATTGAGCATGTCCTCTGGGGATTTAGCAGCGATTATCCTTAAAATGCGGCGCATTTGTTCACCGATTGAATAACTTTGCTGTCCTAAAATAATGCCTGGGTGGGATTTTCCTTGTTCCAGCCAAGTCCTATGCAACTGATAAAAATCTCTGACATTAAAACTGTAAATCACGCGATTATTCTCGAATGCCCATTGCAATTGCTCTTCATCAGATCGAGATAGCATTCCCACATCCGCAGAAGTAATAACATCCACGCCACGAAGGTACAGAGCCCCTGCAAAATCCCTCGTCCAAATATAAGCGAATTACACTCATTGTGGACGCTGATTTTGGTGATAGTGTAGTGTAGCCAACCGCTCATAAGCTTGTTGTTCCTCTGCTAAATCTTGCTCAATTTCCTCTCGGTTGGCGTAATAGTATGTTATGCAAGCATAAATTTGAACAATTGTCAGGTGATTCAGCCGTCTGGCAATTTCTTCGGCGTTGTAACCCTGCTTGTATAACGCCGCAACGCGACGGACAGATGTACCAGTCCCGGCAATAATAGGACGACCTCCACGAAGTGGAGAATTGGTTGTAATCAGTTTGCCGATATCAGCGATAGTTGCCATAAGTTTTCGTTTCTATAGGTCTCGCGCTTATAGTGTAAGGGCCGAGTGCGCCCTCGAAATAGCAGTTACCAGTTACCAGTTACCAGTTACCAGTTTGACAGGTAGGATGCTTTGAAAATTGCTGACAGGTAAGGGTTATAACAACCTGGGAGGGGAGCAGAGGGGTGGGTCACCCAGGGTGTATCAATCGCCTTGGCGACTGCTATATTAAATTGTACAATATTTTGCTCTTATTCTTCCTTTAAGTCTCACCTTAAAATTTCCCAACCAAAACGCGATGGACACTCAATTTCAATTCTGGAAAAATGGAAGAGGAAATCGCCATTTCTCCAATCAAGACCGTCTCGTCATAGCGTCCTTCATTTAACTGGTAAATTGTGATTTTGGCAGACATAGGATCCACAATCCAGTATTCAGGAATTTCTAACAGGCTGTATTCGCTGTACTTGGCTCCATAGTCCGCTGATTTTGTCGATTCGCTCACCACTTCTACCACTAACAAAGGTGGGGGTTCGTTCAGTTCAATTACCGCTTCTCTTTCCTGCATCCCTTCCCATTGTTGGATGGATAGAACCATGACATCAGGGATGCGACAGGTATCCCATCTACCGCCACGGGGAGAACGAATTCCCACTAGCGAAGCTAAAGATATCCAGGATTGTTCTAACTTTTCGATTTCAGCTTCAAATTGACGTTCTAAAAAGCGAATAATTGCTCCATGTTTGCCAGTTCCAAGGCTCATGGGAATGAGTTCTCCTTCAAGAAGTTCGTATCGGGTATCCGTGCCGTCGTCATACTTGAGATACTCCTCAAAGGTGAATTTTTTAATGGCCACAGTCATGGTGTTTTCCTCTTGACTCAAAGAAATAGTTTGACAATAGAGTAGCTGAGTTAAGAAACAGCGATCGCCCATGGTTGAGGCATCTTTTGGTAAAGGAAGAATCCCGTGTCATTCTTCTGGTTCTACTCCCATAGCTCGCAATTGAGCTGCTAGACGTTCGGCTCGTTGTCGTTCTTGTTCCGCTAGCTGTCTTTCTTTCTCAACAGGTGTAGAAATCCAATTCCCTGCTGTATCATACCAACGCAACCAGAGTCGGTTTAAATCTTGATATTCTCCCAACCACAATCCTAAACCTAGTTCTATTTCTGGAAGCCAGAATTTGGCACTAAAGAGAATGACTTCCCGATAGTTGTTGCGCACTAATTCAAACAAGCGCAGTTTATTGCTGTTACCATTAAATACCACATAATAGGGAATCCGGAGAATCTTTTCGTACACTTCCCATTTAGTTGGGGGTTGGTTGGCTTTGGGCGTAACTTCTCCTAAGTCTTCTTTCTCTGTACTAGGAGAAAGCAACTCGATGGCAATAAAAGGAGCTACTCCTTCCTGCCAGATAACGTAACTCAAACGGGATTCTCTCTGTTCGTACAAGCGATCTACTCCCAAGACAGCAAACCAATCGGGGCGCTTGTACCAAGTGGGATGTTTCAAGTTGTAGTAGATATTCAAATCCCTGGCAATAAGAATTTGGTTTCTAGGATAATTGGGGGGAAAAAAAGTTTTCTCCAGTAAGTCTGCTTGCCAAATATGGTATTGATCCGGCAATCCTGAGTCCTCCTTTTCTTCGCTAGGTAGATCGTACATTGTGGGTAGGATTTCTTTCGGCGGGAGCGGCGGATCTATTTGTTTATACATATAACAATTAACAATTAAGAGTTTTCTGATTAATAATGACCGAATCGCTATATTTCAATAATTATAATATCAATCTAGTGCTGGCTCAACACCTAACTGCTTAAGCCTAGCCAGCAACTCCTCCACTCGTTGTTGCGCCAGTTCTTTTTGTTGTCGTTCTTCTTGAGTCTGTTGCTGTGCCAGTCTAGCTTGTTCCTGTGCCAATTTAGCTTGTTGCTGTGCTAGTTCTTTTTCCTGTTTTTCTTCTTCAGCTCTCTCTTGTGGAGTGGGA
>JACONB010000007.1 GCA_014323965.1 Prochloron sp. SP5CPC1
CAGAGGAAGATAAGAGAGAGGGAAAGAGGTTTAATAAACTGATATAAGATAAAATAGTCCAAAAGCGCGATCACTAAGAGTGGCGCTGCGCGATCGCCAGAGAGATTTAACTATGACTCAAGCTGTCGTCTCAGCAACCGAGATGGCCATCAATGAACCTCCTGAAATTGAACATTCCGAAATTGAACGTTTATTAACCTTCCAAGAATATTTCGAATATGAAGGAGAACCGAGTGTTCGCTATGAATTAGTTAGGGGGAAACTAATACCCATGGGAGCCTCTACCCATTTACATACCAGTATTTGCAAGTTTCTGCTCTACAAATTCCAGCGCTACTTTGCAGCCCAAAACTTGGATTTAGTGGCGAACGCTTTAGGTACCGGTGTACGAACTGAAGAAAATACATCCAGAATTACTGATGTGGTAGTCTGTAGCCAAACTGTGTGGGAGCAAGTTCTTCATCGCCCCGGGGCTGGAGTTTTGGATTTTAACGATTTGCCGATTCTGGTAGTGGAAATTGTCAGCAGCAATCGCCGAGATGATTATGTGATTAAACGTAATGAATAAGAAATAGCGCAAATTGCTGAGTATTGGATAGTAGACGCGAAAAAGAAACGAGTGAGGGTGTTTACTAATCCTAGGAATGAAGAGGGATATGGTTCTGTAGATTTTACGGAAGATACGTCTATTGTTTCCAGTCAATTTAAGAAGCTAGTTTTATCGGTGAAGGAACTGCTTGCTCCTCCGTTGGTGGAGGAATTAATTAAAGAAGAACAATTGCGAAGCAACCGCCCTTGGCGTCCCAAAATCAAAACCCTGGAACAACAGGCCGAAACCGAACGCCAAAGGGCTGAAATCGAACGCCAACGAGCTGAAAAGTTAGCCCTGCGTTTACTAGAAATAGATTAAAATTACCTCCTATAGCAACCGCCACAAAGGTTGCGACTATGTACAAATGGGGTGATGGGGTGATATTGTAACAAAAGATCGCGAACTGCTATAAGTACAAAATCTACTTGCTTCCTATCCTTCTATCCCTATGTAGGTTGGGTTGCGAAGGCTCCAAATGAAAGTTGCTAAGACTGCAAGGGCACAACACCAAGCTATTATCCGTTCTGGAGAGGATATTTTTGGGGGTTTTTCACGTTGGGTTTTATTTTTTGGAGGGTTTGGGGGCATAGGAGGAGAATAATTGGGATATGATTGTCTATGGGAGTTTATTATAACTTGTTGTAGGCGATCGCCTTCTGTTTTAATACCATTGAGTAATTCTTTCAAGTTTATACGCTCTCCTAATTCTCCCACAAAATAGGTTTCCTCACTAGCTTCTTCTGCGACGTATTTGATGCGGTCTTCCAGGGTTATTTGGGATAGCTTCATAGTCGCCTTGACCTCCTCCTTGATGGATTTGGTGCTTTTTTTGCTTGATGTGACGTTAAATCTGCCGTCTGGTAGCACCTTAAAGTGCCACCCCAGGAAATCAAAGCCTTGAGTAGCCTTGAATATTCGTGTTTTGGCCTCATTAACCCGGAGACCGCGTTCATCTATAGTAGAGTATTTTCTTATTGACCAAATAATTGCGAGACTGTAAGGCGTTTTGCGAATTGGTTTGACATCCTCTCCATCCAAATCAAAGATTATGGATATAAATTCCCCGGATCCCTTTGTAGATTGCTGACTGTTACATTTTAGCATGAGCGGATCTTGGAACCTGGTTAGTCTTTTGTCTTTACAGATTCCCGCGCAAAGCCCACCTATGAACAAGGGTGGGATGTAGCGCGGTGCGGCAAAAGCTCTCCGTCAAGTTTTGACAAAAAACCAATTTTTTGTTAGTCTAAAATTAGGAGGTGATGCCAATTGTACGGATGTCAGCAAGAACTGATTAAGAGTTCTGAAACGTTGCCATTTCTCGAATATCTTTGCGCTACAGCCAATAAGCTCATTAACTGCGGAACTTATTTGGCGCGCCAGTGGTATTTTAAATGCAGGTATATCACGAGAAAATACGACGGAAGAATTGGAACTTAAAACCAATCCAAATTATCAATTTCTTCATTCTCAAGCAGCTCAACAAACCTTGCGAGGAGTCGCCGAGTCCTTCAAATCCTACAAGGAACTCTCATGGTCGTACCAAAAAGGAGAGTCAAAGAACCGACCCCGCATTCCTAACTACCGAAAAAAGGGAGGATTGGGAGTAATAACTTATCCAAAACAGGCGCTCAGGTTAAAAGGCGACAAGGTCAGAATCCCTCTCGGTAAAAAGGTAAAAGCAGCTTTTCAAGTCGATAGTTTTTGGTTAAATTTTCCCACCAATCTAGATTTTAACAAGATGAAAAAAATGAGGATTCTCCCTCGCAACGGTTGCTTTTATGTCGAGTGGGTTTATCAGTTAGAAACCGAACCTATCGAACTGGATAAAGATAAGGTTTTGGATATTAATCACGGCTTAAACAACTGGCTAACCTGTGTCAGTAACGTGGAGAAGGGCTTTATTGTTGATGGAAAACACCTAAAATATTTAAACCAATGGCATAACAAACAAATTGCCACGATTAAACAAGGGAAGTCTCAAGGATTCCAGTCGCAAAAAACTCTCTCAAATCACCGAAAAGCGCAACCGTAAAATGCGAGATGCAGTCAATAAAGCCGGAAGACTAGTCATTGGTCAAGTAGTTTTTGGCTGGAATAAAAAACAGAAAGACCGCATCGATATCGGTGCAGTAAACAATCAACAGTTTGTGCAAATCCCCACAGCCCGACTAAAGGAACGCATCAGGCAATTGTGTAAACTCTATGGGATAGAGTTTGTTGAAACTGAAGAATCCTACACTTCTAAAGCGTCTTTTCTGGACGATGATTTCTTGCCCCCGGCATTAATCAATGGCGGGGGTGAAAAACCCAAAAGCTGGAAACCATCGGGAAAGCGAATTAAGCGGGGTTTGTATCGGATTTTAAGCGGTTTATTGGTGAACGCAGATAGCAATGCTTGTGCCAATATTCTTAGAAAAGTAAGCACCAAATTGAGATTGAATCTCAGTGGAGTGTCTAGGGGTGCTTTGACTGCGCCCGAGTATGAGTCCAAATTTGGACGACTTAAGAATCCCACGTGCTTTTAGCCATGGGAGTGTCAAATTAGGCTATAATATCACCTAAGATACCGTCAGTAAAGATATAGAATAGATTTCAACCATAGATAAATAATCAGCAACTATGCCCAGAACCCAACGGAACGACAACTTTATTGACAAAAGCTTCACGGTAATGGCTGATATCATTCTGAAAGCCCTACCGACGAATAAAAAATCCAAAGAAGCTTTTGCTTACTATCGCGACGGGATGTCAGCTCAGTCAGACGGCGAATATGCAGAGGCTTTGGAAAACTACGAAGAAGCCCTTAAGTTAGAGGAAGACACCAACGATCGCAGTTATATCCTCTATAATATCGCCCTGATCCACACTAGCAATGGGGAACATGAAAAAGCGTTAGAATATTATCAACAAGCCCTAGAATTCAATCCCCAAATGCCCCAAGCCCTGAATAATGTTGCCGTCATTTATCATTTTCAGGGAGAAAGAGCAAAGGAAGCAGGGGAAGAGGAGAGGGCAGAGGCTTTGTTTGACAAAGCGGCTGAATTTTGGAAACAAGCCATTCGCATTGCTCCCAATAACTATATAGAAGCTCAAAACTGGCTCAAAATAACCGGGCGTTCCGAAATGGATGTCTTCTTCTAGCTCCCTGGTAACCTGTATTCATCTCAACCCAAAGTCACTATGATTGATGTAGAGCAAGTTCGTAAAGTAGCCCACCTGGCTCGTTTGCAATTAGAACCTGCAACTGATGAGCAATTTGCGACTCAATTGAGCAGTATTCTCGAATATTTTGAACAGTTACAGGAATTAGATACATCCAATGTAACTCCAACCACGAGAGCAATTGAAATTAACAACGTTACCCGCCCCGATGAATTGGAACCCCTGAGCCAACGGGAAGCCATTTTAGCAGAAGCACCCTCCCGGGATGATGACTTCTTCCGGGTACCGCAAATTTTGAGTTCTGAATAACGACTCTCATGGCAAAATTCAAAATCCTTCAGGAAGATCAATCCTATACCTTTCGTTCCTACTTCGAGATGACTTACGAAGTGGACCAAATTCTTGCCGAACTTGGATATGGCTTTACCAGTGATGTGTTGGAGCTTCCCAAAACGGGGAAGTCCCTCACCCCCTTTAATCAGCTTCAGCAAGATATCCAAGACTCTTTGAAATTGATAATTTTATCCAGTGAAACAGCTCGAAGAGAAGTAATTATTGCCCCGATTTTACTGGCTGTTGCCCGGTTTTGTCGTTGTCAAATTCGTTTAGAATATCCCCTTCATGTCAGTAACTGGCTGAAGGGAAATCTCGACTACTTATTAAAGTCCCCACAAAACTTTTTGGTGGTAGAGGCGAAGAAGGAAGATTTATCGCGAGGGTTTACCCAGTTAGCTGCTGAAATGATTGCCCTGGCTCAGGTAGAAGAGCAAGAGATTGTTTATGGAGCCGTAACCATGGGTGACGGTTGGCGATTTGGCAAATTAGCTCAAGCAACTCGCATGATTACCCAAGACATCATGTTGTATAGTGTTCCGGCTCAATTAGAATTGCTACTCCAAATTTTAGTGGGTCTTATTGAGCTATAGTTATAGCACGTACCTTGACACGTACCTTGACAGTTAGGAATTTAATTGCCCTAGAGGAAGAGGAAGCAGATAGAAGATTGTACTTGGCAGTTCCCTTGGATATTTACAAACGATTCTTTAAATATCCATTTATTCAAACTGTGATTAGCCGCAACGAAATTCCATTACTTGTACCAACGTTTTTTCCAAACCTTAGTGGTCTCTAGCAAACTAACAAGTTGTGAGTTTTGCCTCCGTCTCAATATTATCTCTCTGGAATCTTTCAGCATAGGATCCCGGTAGGGAATAGCTGCACGAGTTTGTAAATGTTCTCGTTCCTGTAGGGAAAGGGGTGGCAGATCGGCGCCAGTTTTGTTAGCAACCGTACCAGGAGATCGCCTCCCCACGCTCTTACTTGCTCCTACTGTCAAACCAGCTAGTTGTAAAGCAACCCGCACAGCAGCAGCACAGGAATAAGTAGCCAATATTCCCGTTGGTTTCAAGCAGATAGCTACCAGAGAGAGAAATTCTACTGTCCAAAGCTGAGGACATTTTGGGGGGGAAAAAGGATCCAGAAAAATGGCATCTGCTTGAAAATTTAACCCAATAACTTGTTTTATAGTTACCCTCCCATCTCCCCAAAACAGTTTAGCTTGTAAATGAGACTTTTTTACTTCCTGATTCACTGCTAAGGTAGCTAGTAATTGAGGAATAGGTGGTTTCCACAGTTCCAATAATTGGGAGGCGCGCGCTTTCTGGCATACTCTTGGCTCTAGTTCCAAAGCAATTAACTGAATTTGAATGTGAGGATTTACTTTCCAAATAGTTGCTAAAGCCGCAGCACTATTATAACCCAATCCATAGCAAATATCCAAGATTTGCAATGAATTTTTTTGTTGAGCTAACTGTTCCAAACCACAAGGTAAGACAAACTTTTCTTCAGCTTCTTGCTTTGCTCCAGAGCGAGAGTGAAAAGTTTCCTGAAACTCAGGAGAAAAGAAAGTAAAAGAGCCATCCCCCGTTAATTTAACAACTAATTCATCCTTACTCATCTGCGTTTATCTGCGGACGCCAAGGGTTGGTAATTCTCCCACTGGATGTAGTTTCAACCAACTCTGAAATGACCTACCACCTTGGGCGATAAAATCAGTCAAGTTAGGTAAACAACGGCGACGATAAAAACCGCATAAAGGTTCCCAACCTTTCTCACTTTTAGGTAAAACAGCCACCACCTCTTCTTTTACCACCTCCAGATACCCAATCCATTCCCGGATATCCTTCCCTAATAGTAGGGGTAAATCGCAAGCCAACAACAACACCCACTCAGTTTCTACCAGGGGTAAAGATTGGGCAAATGCTACCAATGGTCCCTCACCACCCAGTTCTGGCAAAAAACCGCAGTGGTGAGGTACAATATGCTGGTATCTTTCAGGCCAAGGGGTAACTACCTGGACTGAATTACTGCATTCTGTAGCTACCAGGCAAATTCGCTCCAACATCACCACACCATTGATGGGAATTAAAGCTTTATCCCTTCCCATCCGCGAACTTGTTCCTCCTGCTAGTATAAGGATACTTATTCTTCCTGTGGCTAAATTTTCCATAATATCATGCAAAAAGAGCAGGAGCAGTTCGAGCAGTTCAAGCTATCTATGTACCTTGTTCCAGTGCTAGGATTTTTTCTGGCTCTGTGGACCCTTTATTGGCGTCAAGGTAGCCCCAAAGTACAAAAAGTATCCCGCTTATCCGTTACTCTTACCCTCTGCTGGCTAATGAGTTACAGTTTGCTCTGGACAGGAGCAGCACAAACATCGGAGTTCTTGACTCTAAGGTTATTATATCTCAATAGCCTACTCACTTCTGGTTATTTTCTCCTATGTCTCAGTTTAATGATCCGTTTGTGGCAGGGAAAATCACCCCGTCTGCCTTTGTTTAGTCCCATTGCCGAGAGATTTATCGGTAAACGTTTATCTTGAGTTCACCACCGAAAACAATGGCCCGAAATAGCAATCAAGAGCAAAAATCAACAGTCACCAAAAATCCTAAGAGACACTGGCTTTGGAGCTGTTTGAGTTTAACAGCAGTGGCAACCATCTCCGCAACAGCGGGAGCACTGCTGGTAGGCTCTTTGTCGGACACCTGGCTACCCACACCCGTAGAGCCAGAAGAACAGATTTCAGCTTCAGAAGGGATTGCACTGCCCAAACTAACCCGTCCGGTAAATATCTTGGTTTTAGGGACTAAGGTTCTTACTTCCGATGTGGACCACCCTACTAACGATGAAGCAGGATACCACGCTCTGGTCAATTCTGTTGAGGGTCTTGCGGATACTATGCTTTTGCTGCGGTTTGATCCGTCCCAAGAAAAATTGACCGTTCTTTCTATTCCCCGGGATACCCGTGCTTATATCCCAGGCTATGGCATTCAGAAAATTAATGTCGCTAATCTTTACGGGGGTCACGAACTAGCTGCCCAGACCATCGAGGAGCTTTTAGGGGTAGAGGTGGATCGCTACGTCCGGGTCAATGTCCAGGGTGTGGAGAAAACTATCGATGCTTTGGGTGGAGTTACTGCTTACGTTCCCAGAGATATGAAATACATTGACGAAAGTCAGCATCTGTACATTAATCTTAAAAAAGGTAAGCAGCACCTGGATGGGGAGAAAGCGATGCAATTTTTGCGCTTTCGTTACGATCGCTTGGGAGATATTGGTAGGGTCCAGCGACAGCAAATACTGATGCGAGCCTTGGTGGAACAAGCCCTCAAGCCCACTACTTTAGTGCGCATACCTAAAGTATTATCTACTGCTCAATCTCATATTGAAACTAACTTAGGTAAGGAAGAATTACTAGCTCTGGCTGGTTTTGGAGCAAAAATTCAACGGTCAAATACGCAAATGCTGATGCTACCAGGTTACTTTAGCGGCGATGGGAAGGAAGAGGTAAGCTATTGGCTGCCAAATAATCGCCGCATTAACCTAATGATGGCCCAGCATTTCGATATAGGAGAGGTGTCCTCAGAAGCCCTCAATCCAGCTTATGTCAGAGTTGCTATTCAAGATAGCACTGGGGATTCCGAAGCGGTAGCGGCCATGGGTCGCTATTTGCGGGAAGTGGGTTATAGCAATGTGTTTGTTAACCATGACTGGCCCGAACCTCTAGAAGAAACCCGCATCGTGGCTCAGCCGGCAACAATTTTCCGAATAGCCTGGGGGTGGGTTTCTGATAGAGTTTCTAATCTCACTCTTGCTTGTGGGCAAGCCAAAGGGAATCAAGATATTCAAGATTTCTTAAAGAAAAAACCAGACTTGTTAAAGCGCATTTTGAAACAAGCGAAAATGCCTTTAAAAGATGCGGCAGCGGTTAACTCAACCAGATGGGCGCTATTCAATTCTCTAAAAGAATTGGGATTGCTGTTAACTACTGGTAGCTCTGGGCTGACAAAGTTTAATCGAAAACGTTTGGGAGTACCTAAATCTCATTGGCAAGATGCTAGTTGTGTTGGTCAAGTCCCTGACTCTTTGGTGTTTAAGACAAAGCAGCCTTTGTTGATAGTCTGCAAGGGTCACGGTACTAGGCAACGCTGCCGTACTGATAAGTTCGGTTTCCCTTTATCTCATGCTAATAGGGCTAAGTTTTTCCTATCCTTCCAGACAGGAGATATTGTCAAAGCAATAGTACCCAAAGGAAAATTTGCAGGTAATTATATTGGACGCATTGTTATTAGACATCGTCCTAGTTTTGTTTTGCAACACCCAAAATATTTACGGGCAATTCATAGAGCTGATGGCTATGATGATTCGCTGCAGCTCAATTGTTTTTTTTGCGGCAATTCCCCGGAAGCTGACCCTGGCGCCGTCCGCCCCCTTGCCGCCTTTAGGTGGGAGGTAGAACTACATCACAACTTCTCATGAATCCAGCAAACCTGATAAAAACTGGCCAAACTAAAAGCAGCTATAAGACTAAAAAAGGTATAATCATCCATCGAACAATTGATTCACGCTTTGGACTGAAGGGGAAATATAACAGGTGGTTGTTTGTTTTGGCACTCACCAACCTCTAATACCATCAACTCTTTCTTGAGCTATCTCCCTTTCCCGTCGTAGGGGTTTGAGAATTGATTCTGGTAATTGCTCGGCGTCTGCTAAGGCGCGATCGAAGTTCTGAACTGCTTGTTTTACTAGAAACATTGCTTTGTGTTGCTTCCCTTTTCCATGAAGAATTTGCCCTTTGAGATAGTATAGTTCTGGGTTATTGGGGGTAATTTGAATAGCGCGATGAACAAACTGCAAGGCTTGGTCAAATTTTTCTAAGTCTCGGTAAGCTACCGCAATACCCCGATAGACGAGATAATTGGGAGCTGCATTATCTTGGAAATTGGCGATCGCCCCCTCTATATTGGCAAAGGGAAGATTGACTGCTAAGAGCAATTCCATATATCCCTGAATCAAATTCAATTCCGGATCATCTGCATCTTGTTTTTCCGCTTGGTCGAAATAGTGGAGTACTTTTTGCAGTTTTAGTAGAGCAGGGATAGCTCCTTCTGTTTCAAAAATGTAAGCCCCTTCTAAAAAATGGCCTACAGCTGTATAAAGATTGCCTCTTAAGGTATCTCGACCTTGCAAACTTTCTGCTGCGACTAAAGTCTTCTGAGCGTAAATTCTCAGGGTTTCTTTGTCGTTCTCAGTATAACCTATAGCTGCCCGAAGAGCATGAGCGAGAGGATCTCTTACTTGATTATTCTCTTCCAGAACCCTCTTAGCTTGTTTGTAATTTCCTTCACTAAACAGAATGTTAAAAGCAGCTTCTGTCTGAGCGTCAATATCGTGAGGATTGGTGCTGCGAAACGGATCTCCAGCACAAGCAGCACTGCTCCAACAACTTAAAACAATAGCTAAAAATATTCTCTTCAATTTATTGGACCATATTTTCATGTTGCTCTCCAGTCTTCAGTATGAGTATATCCGACGACAGTAACTTTCTCGTTGTTCCACCCAGATATGTACCAATGGTTGTTATACCGAGTTGCTCGTCATTCAGAGAAGATGTGGACGGATGCCTTTGGTGTGGGTAAATGTAAACCCTGTAGGGGTTTTATAAAACAGCCCGCAATTCAGGTTAAGGGCGACCCGCGCAGCCCGCCATATAGAGTCATTTCTAAATTTTCTTTTTGAACGCAACTTGGTATTATATTATATTTAGTGGGGAAAATGACAAGGGTGAATAAATGCTGTAATGCTACGTGGTATTTGTTGAGTTGGAACCCTTCAAGGCATAAACTAAAATTCTCAGAAGCGGATCAAGATCCTCAGGAACGCGAAAACTCTCCAGTCCTTGACTAATATGTTTTGAGTGACGATTAAGTTGGGCAAATTGCCATAGAGTACCAGTTGTGACGGCACCTAACAAATTAGAGTTATCATCGTTAGGATCATCTAACCAGTGATCCAGAGTAATTAATTCCACAGCAAGTTGAGTCATACCCTTGACCAAGTCTTCCTTTTTGGCTTCAATCACCAGTAATTGCTTATTGGCGAGGAGGAGGTAATCAAGGGTACCCTGGAGTTGTTCTGAAACTTTTAATGGATATTCAATGCGCAATTGAGCTTTGGTATAGTATACTAATTCTGTAAGAACCCTAGAAATTAAAATTTCACGGCGTGCCATTTCTGTACTAAGGTTTACGAAAGGCAATATTTCACTAATACGAGAGCGCAACTCTTCGATTCGAGCCAGTGGCTGTTGAGATTGAGGAAGGTTTAACCATTTTCGCGCGAAGGAATAACCAAAATCAGCAACCAGATCGTCGCTCTCAATATTCAGCTCAAAGAATTTGCTAAAGGTATAAGATTTAGAGAAGTCAACAAAAGTCATCGTGATTACAAAAATAGAATTTACCAGAAAAATATGTTACTATCATATATATCGGGAGCCTTTTTGAATTATAGTTAGATATACAAGGAATCAATCATGTTAACTTACAAAGCAATGTACAAATTTTTGGATGAAGGGGTTCACGGTGAAGTCTTAGATTTCCCTGGTGCCATTTCCTTCGCAGAGAACCTGGAAAAAGTGCGTCGCTCTCTTGCAAGTGCTTTAATGGACATGGCAAAAACTAACTTGCTCAAAGGTGAACCTTTACCTCTACCTAACCCTCAAATAACTGATAAGACAGCCGATTTAGAAGAACCCATTTATCTTATTCTTACCGCAGCTTCTCATATTCAAGTTCAAACTTAGCAGCATAATGAAACGTCGTGACTTACTTCGCTTTTTTAACAGCACGGTTGTCAATTGGTGCGGGAGGGAGCGGAACATTTATCTTTAGAAAATCCAGCTAACAATCGGCGTACCGCTGTTCCTCGTCATAGAGAGATTCCTAACTTCACAGCGATTAGAATATGTCAGCAGTTAGAAATTGTCCGTCCATAATGTCTAAATCGAAAACTTTGAGCATGACTTGGTTAGTAGGAAGTTTCAAATGCTATATCTGAAAAACTTGGTCTACCACCCCCCTGCTACCGCCACCCCAATATTAAAAGGGATTAACTTAGAGTTAGCACCGCAACAATTAGGACTAATAATTGGTCCTTCCGGTTCGGGAAAAAGTACCCTTTTGGAAATTTTAGCAGGACTAGCAGAGCCAACAAAGGGTAGTATCGCTTGGGGAGGTGAAGAACTAACATACTTGGACTTGCAAGAACTAGGAGGAATTGTTTTCCAGTTTCCAGAACGGCATTTTTGCGGGAAAACAGTCTTAGAGGAGTTGCGTCTCGGACACCCAGAGTTGGGAGTAACCAGAATCAAGGAAACTCTTACTGAAGTAGGATTGGAGCAGATATCCTTTGATACAGACTGCAACCAACTCAGTGGTGGTCAACAACGTCGCCTCGCTCTCGCAGTACAACTCATTCGCCAACCCAATCTGTTATTATTAGACGAACCAACAGCAGGGCTGGATTGGTCTATGCGCCGTCAATTAGCTAAACTTTTAGGAAAATTGAAAACCCATTGGACCCTCTTGGTGGTTACTCATGACCCAGGTGAATTGAAGAATATTGCCGATCGCTGCTGGGCCATAGAACAAGGAAATGTTAAACAGTTCTAGGACCTCTGACGTTAAGAATAAATAAATTAAGCTACAAACATTTATACGCCCCTCAGTATTGTTAATATTTATTTACGGTGACAATCGCTCTATACGCCAGCTACCATCTTCAAGGAGGCGATAGAGGAGGCGATCGTGGAGGCGACTGGGACGTCCTTGCCAAAATTCAAATTGTTTCGGCATGACCCGGTATCCGCCCCAATAAGGGGGACGAGGTATTGTTTTACCCTCGTACTCCAGCCTCAATTGCTCAAATCTCTTCTCCAGTACCTCACGAGAAGGGATAACTTGACTTTGGTTGGATACCCAAGCACCCAGTTGGGAGTTGAGGGGACGACTTTGAAAATATTGGTCCGACTCTTCCGGGGCAACTTTTTCTATGGTACCCTCAATGCGGACTTGTCTTTCTAACTCCCCCCACCAAAAGGCGATCGCCGCTTTTGGCTTTTCTTCCAGTTGCTTTCCTTTGCTACTCTGGTAATTGGTATAAAAGACAAAACCCCTTTCGTCAAAACCTTTCAACAACACGATCCTAGCACTGGGTTGCCCCCCTGGACCTACAGTAGCAAGAGTCATAGCATTTGGTTCTAGTAGTTGAGCCTCAACTGCTTCCGCGAACCAAATCTTAAACTGTTCTAAAGGATCAGACAGGGCGTCCCCTTCTGTCAATCCAGCGCGAGTGTAGTTCTGGCGTAAATTCGCAACAGATAGGTTCATCAGCTTAATACCCAGCCTGACTGTATCATCTACATTTAGTGTAAAAGAAATTTCCCCAGGAGTCAGCTAATGCGACAAATCAATTTTACCATTATCTTTGCTTTTTGTTTGGCTCTCGCCTTATTCAGCATCGAAAATACTCAGTCTGCTCCCATTAAAATCATTCCCGGAGTCCAAGTTCAAGCCCCTCTATCCATTGAACTAATTATCACCATGGGTGTTGGAGCCATTCTCGCATGGCTGTTTAGCGTCTGGACAGGACTACAACTACAGGTAGGAGCTTTTCGGAGCAAACGGGAAATGCGCTCAAAAGAAGAACAAATTGAAGTTTTAGAGCAAGAGGTGGAACAATGGAAAGCGGAGGTGGAGAAGCAAAAACAATTACTTCCCGGATCTAACGCAGAAGTAGAAGTAATTAGCTGATTACTATGGGTTAGCCTAATTGACAACTAGGCTGATCCATGATAGAAATAGGGAAATATATAAATGAAGTTTAATATAGGAAAAGGGAAGAAAGATTGATGAAAGCCATGATTCTGGCGGCTGGAAAGGGTACTCGCGTGCGTCCCATTACTCATACAATACCTAAACCCCTAATTCCTATCCTAGAAAAGCCAGTGATGGAGTTTTTGTTGGAATTGTTAAGGGAACATGGCTTTAATCAGATTATGGTAAATGTTAGTCACTTAGCAGAGGAAATCGAAAGCTATTTCCGGGACGGTCAACGTTTTGGCGTTCAAATCGGCTATTCTTTTGAAGGCAGAATTGAAGAAGGGAAACTCATAGGGGAAGCATTAGGTTCTGCTGGCGGACTTAAACGTATTCAGGACTTTAATCCTTTCTTTGATGATACCTTTGTGGTTCTATGCGGCGATGCTCTCATTGACTTAAATTTGACAGAAGTGGTAAAATGGCATAAGGAAAAAGGTGCCATCGCTACGGTTGTCACCAAGTCAGTACCTCGGGAAAATGTTTCCAGTTACGGAGTTGTGGTAACTGATGATGATGACAGAATTAAAAGTTTCCAGGAAAAACCCTTTATAGAAGAAGCCCTCAGTACCAATATAAATACTGGCATTTACATTTTTGAACCAGAAGTAATTGACTTCATTCCTCCTGGTGTGGAATACGATATTGGTGGGGATCTATTTCCTAAGTTAGTGGAAAAGGGTGAGCCTTTCTACGCTACCTGTATGGACTTTGAATGGGTAGATATCGGCAAAGTACCAGACTACTGGCACGCCATTAGAAGCGTTTTGTTGGGAGAAATAAAAAATGTGAAAATTCCCGGTAGAGAAGTAGCACCTGGTATCTATACTGGGCTGAATGTAGCTGTAAATTGGGATAAGGTGGATATAACAGGTCCAGTTTATATCGGTGCCATGACTAAAATTGAAGATGGGGCTAAGATTATCGGTCCAACGGCTATTGGTCCCAATTGTTGCCTTTGTAAGGACACTACGGTAGATAATAGTGTCATCTTTGAATATTCTCGCTTGGCGTCTGGAATTCAGTTAGTGGATAAGTTGGTTTTTGGACCCTATTGCGTTGATAAAAAAGGGATAGCCATCGACGTTAGGAAAGCAGAATTGGATTGGCTGATTACCGATACTCGACAAAGTCCTCCTTATCTTCATCCTAGGGAAAAGCAAACTATAGATGAATTGCTCAATGGACATTGAGTTAGAAGTAAAAGCAGGTGAAAATGGGTTGCGTTTGGATCGGTGGCTATCTCAAGAACTACCAGAGTCCCGCACCCACCTGCAAAAGCTCATTGCTCAGGGCTTCGTAAAACTGAATAATCAAGTCTGTAGGAGCAAAAAAACCCCACTCAAAATAGGCGATCGCCTCCTCGTTACCATTCCCCGTAATTGTGACGGTGAGTCACAATCAACCCAACCTCTAAGCCTACAACCAGAACCTATCCCCCTGGATATTCTCTATGAAGACGATTCTCTCATTATTATTAATAAACCCTCTGGTTTAGTAGTTCATCCCGCTCCAGGTCACGAAACTGGCACTCTCGTCAATGCTTTATTATATCATTGTCAGGATTTAGGGGGTATTGGGGGGGTAGAACGACCTGGTATTGTCCACAGACTAGATAAAGATACTACTGGAGCATTGGTAGTAGCCAAAACAGATTTTGCTCATCAACACCTACAAGCTCAAATTAAAGCCAAAACCGCAAAGCGGGAATATCTAGCTGTGATCCACGGCGTTCCCTCTACTACTCAGGGTACCATTGATTTACCCATTGGGCGCCACCCTGTTCACCGCAAGAAAATGGCTGTAGTACCCCTTCAGAAGGGAGGAAGAAATGCTCTCACTCACTGGGAAGTGTTAGAAAGACTGGGGAACTACACTTTAATCCAATACCAACTTTCTACCGGGCGCACCCATCAAATTAGGGTTCATAGTGCTCATATGGGACATCCCATTGTGGGGGATACCCTTTACTGTTCCGGTGGTTCCCTTGGGGTTAACTTATCTGGACAAAGTCTCCATGCACGAAGACTTTCTTTGCAGCATCCCCTATCTGGAGAACCTATAGAGGCGATCGCCTCTCTTCCTCCCGATTTCACTAAGCTCCTTGCATTACTCCGTCAGAGAGTAGGGTGGGCAATGCTAGAGACAAGCTAAAATTGTCTCGGACAGTATAATATTGGCGTTGCCCACCAAGTCCGTAGCATTGCCTAAATTTACATTTGTAATGTACACTATTGTATATAATATGCTATGATAGTGTATAGTAAAATTAAAAACAATGGAGCCAGAAATGGCTATACCAGAAGTTGCACCGAAGGCGCGCTGTGAAACAGATACCGCTGACTTACCCGGTAATAAAAAAGAAGAGAAGGAGAAAACCATGACGGAATCTCAATTTGAAACCTTGAAAGAATTTACTACAGTCCTAGACAAGAAAGTTGAAGTAAGTTTTGCGGAGATAAAAGGGGAGATAAAACTCATTGACAAAAAAATTGATTTAAAGATAGATGGTATGAATAAACAATTTGGAATTTTACAGTCTATGGCAGTACTGATTTTAGCAGGTGTCATTGGAGCTGTTATCAAACTGTTTTTACCTAACTAAATGTTAACTAGTTCAGCGAAAGAGGCGCGTCTAAAACAACGCTGACACTTCCTTTCTTAAAGGGTAAACCATGTCTTCACAAAAATTTACATTGGTAATGTAGCACACACTACTGTATATAATATGCTATGATAGTGTATAGTAAAATTGAAAACAATGGAGCCAGAAATAGCTAGACCAGAAGTTGAACCAGAAGCGATCGCCCAAACACAAGATCAGTCTCACACTGACTTACCCGGTAATAAAAAAGAAGAGAAGGAGAAAACCATGACCGAATCTCAATTTGAAACATTGAAAGAATTTACTACAGCCCTAGACAAGAAAGTTGAAGTAGGTTTTGAGAAAGTTAATACCGGTTTTGAGAAAGTTAATACCGGTTTTGCAGAGGTTAAAGGAAAGATCGAACTCATTGAACAAAAAATTGCTTCAGAAAGACAGGAATCTGAAAGAAGATTTGGATATCTAGAAAAGTTAATTTATACTGTGATGGCAATGATAGTCTCTATATTCGTATTAATAGTAACTATCTTGATTCAAGTAATCTAATAGAAAACAATTTATACAGAAATGGCTAGACCAGAAGTTGCCCCAAAGGCTTGCTGTGAAGCAAATACCGCTGACTTACCCGGTAATAAAAAAGAAGAGAAGGAGAAAACCATGACCGACTCAAACTTTGAAGCATTGAGGGACTTAATTGTCAACCTAACAAATGACATTGGCAACATAAAGAATGACATTGTCAACCTAACAAATGACATTGGCAATATAAAGAATGACATTAAGGATTTAGACAAGAAAGTTGATGTTGGTTTTGCGAAAGTTGATACTGGTTTTGCGGAGGTAAAAGGAGAGATAAAACGCATTGACGAAAAAATAAATGGTTGGGAAAAACGACTAGAAAATTCTGAGAAGATAAGCTACACTACCTTGACAGCTCTAATACTCGCTGTTGTCGGTGGTATTGCTAAATTTCTTTTTAGCAAATAAATCTTAATCTTTACAGCTTTTAATAAAGGCTGACCTCACCGAATCAATCCTTCGAGTGATTGCAAAGAGCTATAAAAAAAACCGGGTTTACCTTTTCGATGAAACCCGGTTGATACAAGGAGTCAAACTTCTCGTTAAACTTCTACTGGTTGTCCAGCCTTGCGATAAGGTACAGAGTCCATACTCACATTCATGGCTGAAACCCTGGGTATCGGGTTTATCGCCGGACTGATACTCCGTGCCATATCCAAATACAGAGCGGGATCGCCAGTTTTCGGCTGCTTATCTTGGGGAATGTAGCGACGTACTGTAGTCTGCCAAATGATTTGGGGGAAGCCCAAAACAGCGCGGTAATATCCGTCATAGCGGGGAGATTTGACATTAAAGGGAATTTCACCCAGATCCCGACCGGGTAAAGAGCGTCGTCGCTGATAGGGAACGGTGTCGTAGCCAAAATTCTCCATGTACTCCTCGCTGTTCAGGAGGTCATCGATAAAGGCTTCATAACCCTTAGAACCAATGACAACTCCCCAGGCGAGTTTTTCCCGCTCGTCGTAAATATCGCGCCCTAACACTCGCTGTACGGACTGTTCCACAAAGCGATAGTTGCTATTAAGATTATAGAAACTGCGCTTGTAGGTGTCGGAAAGCAAGAGTCCCCGAATAAAGTCTCGGACGGTTATTTGACCGTAGCGGAGTTGGGACTCTAAAAAAGGCTCCCGATCAGATTTAAAAGCATGGAAGAAAATCTGACGATATGCTGCCTCAATCAGATTATCTATATCCCCAGAGTCCAGCAAGTTTTCTGCCGAGTAGATTACAGGCTGGTCGTCTCCGGCAACCTCATAGCCGGATATCCTCTCGTTCTGGGTTTTCAAAGGATAGCTCAATAGAGGAATAGCCAAATTAAAACCTCCGTTATTTTTAGAAATTATTAAAAACGTTAACCTCAATGATAAGGGAGCAAGGGGGTTATTTTTTCATGAATCTTATCAATTCTTAGGGACTCGGTCCTGGGTAAAGGGCTATAACCCAAGACCTACCTACATTCAGGGATTACCAACCCGTAAGGGAGTAATTGGATAAGGGTGCCTTTGGGACAGTATCTCCGTCCCCTTCCTCTTGAACCCTGATCTCCGTACAAAAGGTTGCAGTATTGAACCCGCCAAAACGTTTCACCGTGCTAGTTCTCAGCCGCAGGTTCTGGCTCGCAAACCAGAAACGCTCCATAATGCTCATGGTTTCATATTCTGTGATTAAAATCAAACCATCTTCTTGATCCAGATGATAGCTACCGGCTATGGGGACGATTTCCGCATAGCCTCTTTCCCTCAGAAGCTTACCCTGCCTAGGTTTATCTGGATCTGGTATCAGAGCGAATACCGTGGAACCTTCGTGATTCTCATCTTCTTTATCCCACGCCATAGAACCGTCCCAACTCACAAATGCTCCCCCAATGGTAAGTTTTGGGTCAACTTCGTGCATTTGACATATTTCTACCACTTTGGGATGGTTTGCTTCCAAGGCTTCCACAAAAATATCTGCATTTCCGGTTTCCGCACGTCGGAAAGGGAGATGATGGGTGGTGCGCTGGGAGCGCCACTTACCAGCACTCTGCTGGAAAAATTCCATTGCGTCCATTACTTCGCTAAATATAAAGTTCTCGTTTAATTGTGCTTCTTATTACCGTTTTTGGCTAGCTTCTGGGCTATAACAGGCTACTGCACCAACAGTAGAGGTCATGAGGACGAATAAGAATATTAAATTATGTTAATTTGATTAATTAATGCTTGACAAGGTTGACGTTTTACTATCCACGTGTTAGATTGAGTATAAGTACACATCTAAAACGAGAATTAGGAGATTTCCCATGACAACCCCTGGAAGTCTGAGTTTGGAGCAGCAATTCAAATTGCAAGTCTTGCGACAGCAGGTAAAAAGTTTGAGCCAGGAACAAGCACAAGAATACGTCCTTGAGCTTTTCCGTCAGACTATGGTTAAAGAAAACCTATTTAAGCATTTGCTCAAGAATGCATAGGAGATGGTACGAGCTGGGAACTGGAAAATGGCTACTCTTGTCTAGTCATTCCCAGATCACTATTCGTTTCGGCAAGGAATGCTAACACCTTCCATGAGAAGCAGTACAATAGTGGGAATTGAAACCTTAGCCAGTTCTCATGGATAAACGCTTCGCCAATTTATTTAATTTAACGGAAGAACAGGCGATCGCCCTGTTGCAAACTCCTTTGGAGCAATTAGAAGATGAGTCAGATCGCTACGTAGCTGCCTCTCATTTAAGGAACTTCCCCACACAACGCTCGATAAATGCTTTAATTGCAGCCATAGAAAATTCCGAACCTGCTCTGTACAATCGCATCGCCCGTCGCAAAGCAGTGGAAAGCTTGGGACATATTAAAGCTGCTGTAGCCATGCCAACTATTAGAGCTTGTTTAGGGGATGAAGACTGTTATACAGTAGAAAATGCCGTTTGGGCCATCGGCGAAATCGGTACTGAAGATGATGAAATTAAGGAAGAAATTGCCCAACTGCTGGAAAAACCGGGTCAAAATCATCGCCTCATTATGCAGACTCTAGCCAAATTCAACTATCAACAGGCTCTAGAGCGGATTGAGCCATTTATTAACTCGGAAAGCGAACCAATTGCTAGTGCTGCCATCGCCTCAGTGTGTCGTCTCACAGGAGATTATAGCAAGATGGACCGGGTTGTGGCTTTCCTCCAACATAGCAGTGTTAATGCTCGGAGAGGTTGCATTCAAGACCTCATCGATGCCCAATATTACCCAGCTATTCCCGCAATTGTCAAATGTCCCGTTTCCCTAGTCTTTCGCTTACGGGCACTGCGACTTCTAGGAGAAACAGGTAGAGAAAATGGCCAACTTACTTTTGCCCAATTAGAACCTTATTTAGATACAGTAATTAGAGACTTTCCTGACGACTTAGAGTTGGTGTACGAATATGACCAAACACCTAGTCTGGAATTTGTGATTAATGAATTGTACCACACTGATTTCGGGCGCTGTTACCTGGGAAGTAAAACTCTACTGTCTGAGTATAGAGAGCAAGGAGGGAGAGCACTAATGGCTACTTATACCGCTAAAGCTAGAAGTGACTATGGCGCTCACTATCATGTGGTCAAATTGTTAGGTTGGCTCCAATATGCTCCTGGTTACGATTTGCTGGTGGAAGCCCTACATAATAGGGCCCCCCAGTTTCAGAAATCTCGCGCTGGTGCGGCGATCGCCTTGGGAAACTTGGGAGATAAACGAGCTATTCCAGAATTAAAAGCTAGTTTGGAGACAAAAATTTGGGATTTGAAATATGCCTCTTTGTTAGCATTGGAGCAGTTAGGAGATACAACGGGTCGTGATATAGCTTGTAATGATGCAGACTGGTTGGTGAAAGCGAAAGCAATGGAATAATGAACCGCAGAGGTGCAGAGGACGCAGAGGTAAGAGGGGAGTTTATAGGGTGGGCATTGCCCACCTAATTATATATTAGCTAAGGAGAGAAAATGACTTACCATCTAAAATTTCCCAAACAAATTCAAAATCGTCTTTCCTTTTTGGCAAGAGAGACGGGTTGTAAAGAAGATGAAATCATTCAGACAGCAGTATTAAAACATCTCGAAGATTTAGAAGATATTCGTGACGCTACAGAAGTATTGAAAAATCCAGGCAAACAATGGACTTTAGAAGAGGTAGAACAAGGTCTTGACCTGGAAAATTAAATTTGAAGATAAAGCTTTAAAGCAACTGAGAAAACTTGATAATAATTCTCAAAACAGAATTTTAAAATATCTCAGATCCCGCATTGGGACGCCAGAAAACCCAAAACGGTTTGGTAAAGCTCTTATAGGCGATATGAAAGGCTTGTGGCGCTATCGTGTAGATAACTACAGAATTATTCGTCGTCTAGAAGACGATATTTTAACCGTTCTAGTTGTGAAAATAGGACATAGGCGAAACATTTACGACTAATATTTCAGTCCAGTAGTTGGGTTTCATTCTTCAACCCAACCTACGGAAATAATATTTAAGACATTGCCCCTCTTTCCCTCTCTTCCCTCTGCGCCCTCTGCGTCTGGGCGGTTTATTATTCTTTATATGAGGTATTATAATGCCTTCTCCTTTTCCCGGAATGGACCCCTATTTAGAGCATAGCGAGTTGTGGCCAGAAGTACATCATCGTCTGATTACGGCCATCGCCAATGCTATAGCCCCTCCTATTCGTCCTAAATATCGGGTTGCCATAGAAAAGCGAACCTATCTCACTCACTTTGATGATTCTATCTTAGTGGGTATTCCTGATGTATCAGTATTCTCCCCCAAGTCAACCTCAAGTTCAACCTCTTCAGGTACCGCTACTTTACCCCGCACCTCTGAAGCAGTAACCGTCACCCTACCTATACCCATAGAAGTAAAGGAAGGTTATTTAGAAATAAGGGAAGTAGCAACATCAAGAGTTGTAACAGTAATAGAAATTATCTCTCCCACCAATAAAAGGGCTGGAAAAGGGCGCTGGGATTATGTAACCAAGCGGGAGCAGGTTCTGAGTAGTAGTACCCATCTGGTGGAGATTGATTTACTTAGGGGTGGAAAACCAATGCCAATTTTGTGTACTACCCCAAACACAGACTATAGAATTTTAGTAGCTAGGGGCAATCGCCGTCCCAACGCTGATTTCTATGGATTTAGCTTGTCACAGGAGATTCCTAAGTTCTTGCTTCCCTTGCAGTCAGTAGATACCGAACTATTAGTGGATTTACAGGCATTATTAGCTCAAGTGTACGAGGAAGCAGGATTTGAGTTAGCGATAGACTACAGTATAGAGACCGTACCACCCCTCAAGTCAGAAGACAAAGATTGGGTAGATCCACTGCTGCGAGAGAAAGGATTGAGATAAATATAGCCATCGCTCTACTACAAGCAACTCTCTCCCCTCTTCCCTCTGCGTCCTCTGCGTCTCTGCGGTTTATCCTTACTCCCCCTCAGAAACTGACTCAATTTGCGAGATGGCAATTTTGGCAATTGGTGCCATTTCTCCCTCTTCATGGGCTCGTAAATGGGGTAAAGCTTCATCAGCCCCTAATTTCCCCAAACTCAGAATTGCAGCCCTGACTAATTCTGAATTAGAATTCTCCAAAAGAGGAATCAAGTGGGGTAAAGCAAACTGGGGAGGGAGGTGACTTAAAGCGGCGATCGCCTCAAGGCGCACTTCCATTGCTTCATCTTCAAGTGCTTCCATGAAAACTTGCCCACAACGCTCCTTCCCATGTTCCGCCACAATATTTGCCAGAGCACTCACCACAGTAACGCGAATATCTACTATATTTGATTTGAAGGCTTCATATAGTTGTTCTGTCGCTTCAGCCCCAATAAAGGAT